>JAEYZD010000130.1 GCA_023430725.1 Bacteroidota bacterium
CACTGACCGCGCCCGGTGCCGGAAGGAGGACTGAATGCATTGCGGCAAGCTCATTAGTCCTTTCCGGCAGGTATGACCTTGCTTCACGCAGATACCAGGCTTCAACCATTCCCGCAAGCACCTCCGGACCGTCTCCCTCCCTGGCAGTCAGAATCAGCCGCTCCGGATCATGTCTCACCTTACGGACTGAGCCACGGGTCACCTGCAGCATAAGCTCCCTTCCCATGAATGGCACTGTACTGCCATCACTGAGAGAAACCGGTGTTCCGGGAGGGGTTATGCCCCTGAGCCTTTTCAACTGTTTTTCAATCCAATCCGTCTTCTCTGCGGCAAACTTCATAAGTACTCCAGCCGGTACGAGCCACGGAGCCCGAAGTATAATAATTCCGCCGGGACGGACATATAAAGCTACTGTCCGCCTGGATGACCTGATGATCTCAACTTCAACATCACCGTCTGGCAGGGAAAGGATTCGTTTGCCCATGACAACTTGCTGCGGCGAATTGCTATCTATTCTTTCCCTCTGGCGGGAAAACAGGCTGTGATGCCACCCTGTACCCGGTCAGGAACCCTGCTTTGGATACCTTGACAAGTTTCTCAAAATCAATAAATTCAAAATCATCGCTGGGCTTGTGATAGTCCTTGTGCAAACCGGTGAAGAAGAACAGGACCGGGATCTTCTGGCGATAGAACGGATAGTGGTCAGAGCCCGAGAAGTGTGTTCCCTTGCCATCATCCAGGGGATGGATTTCCTGCTCGATGCAGGCCTCTGTTGCCCTGGCAATAAGATCGGGACAGTCAGCTCCGTGAATTATCCTGATTGTATCCTTTCCGGTAATGTCTATCTCTCCTGTGAGTGATGCCCCTGTGTCGGTATCACGTCTTGACCGGGCGATCATGTCAAAATTTAGGGCAGCTACTGTTTTTTCCAGAGGGAACAGCGGTTTTTCGGTATAGTAAGTTGATCCGTGCAGGCCCTCTTCTTCCCCTGTCGTCCAGAAGAAGATTGCACTCCTCGCAGGCTTCCGGTTTAGTGAGGAGAAAGCTGCGGCAATGTTCAGCAGTCCCACGCTTCCTGAAGCATTGTCATTGGCGCCGTTGTAAATGTTTCCCGAGGCATCCCTGCCAACGTGGTCATAATGGGCTGTGAATATCACGGCTTCGTTTTTCAGCCGGTCGTCTGATCCTTCGATATAGCCTATAATGTTGTTGCTTGTAACGGTGTCTTTGGCAACATTTATATCAATATATGTTCTCAGGTTGGGAACAATGAAGGAGGCAGGCTTGCGGCTGTTTGCGATGCTGTCCTGCAACTCCCGGAGTGTTAGCCCGGCGGGTTTGAGCATTCTGTCGGCCATCTCTGTCGTGATTGCATAAGCGTTCACGGAAAAGCTGAACATCTGCTTCCTGAACAGGGGTACCAGCTGATAGGGTGACCCCATTGCAAGCAGATCAGCGGAGATGTCACTGCCAAGGGCTGGGTCGGCAACAAACAGCACAGCCTTTGCCTGCTGGAGCATTATCATCGGCAGCTTCCGTACCTCGGTCATTTCGCTGATACCCGAGCCCGGCTCGGGCATACCGTTGCCTCTGATCTCAGGAATCCGTGTCATGACAATCACTATGCGGTCTTTGACTGAGATCCCGGCGAAGTCGTTATATTTTTCCTTACTGTTTGTGTAACCGTAACCTGCGAAGACCACTTCGCCGTTAAGTCTGACGGTGTCATTCGGGGCCATGAGGGTTACAAGGTCCGCTGAGTGAATGAAATAAGCATTTGTATCCCTCAGTGTAATCTTCGCTTCGCCAGGAACGGTTGTTACCCGGAGGTACTCCAGTGGCTGAAAAAGATCTGTTTGTCCCGGAAGTGGCTTTACTCCGGCTTTGAGAGCTTCGGCACGGATGTATTCAGCAGCTGCATTGTTACCTTCACTGCCCGTCCGCCTTCCCTCGAGATTATCGGATGAGAGGTATTTCATATGTGCCTCTGAGTCTTTCAGGTTTATTGCCCGAAGGGCCTCCTTCTGCGAATATGCGGGAAGAGCAGCCAGCAGGGCAGCTGCTACGATCACAGGTTTTAGTTTCATGCTTAGATCAGTCTTTTTAGAAGGGGTAAAGTTAAGGAATTGCACAATCCGTTGTTATTGCCACGTTCACAAATATGGAGACCGCTGTCTGCGAGGAACAAATCCTTTATCAACGGCAGGGTCCGGGATTGGAGATACGGGTCAATCAGGAATCCTAATCTGCATGAAGGGTAAGGATAACAATTTCAGGCGGCATGAAGAAGCGGGCGGCCATACCCATTGTACCAAGGCCGGTGGAGACGTAAAGGTTGCTTCCGCGAAACTCATACAACCCTCTCCACTGCTCATGGATCAAAGCAGACGGTGACCATCCTCTTCCGGGCAGACCAACCTGGAAACCGTGGGTATGCCCCGCAACTGTAAGGTCCGGAAGACGCCCGGCAACGGATGACAAAAGCCAGCCTGCAGGATCATGAAGCAGAAGAATTGTAAAAAGGGTATCAGGTATCGGTGTCAGTACTTTCTCAAAATTGCCGTAATTCATATCGAGGCGGTGACCTCTGGTGGTAACCCCAGCGATCGCAATGTGAGTTCCACGGTGACTGATGAGTGCTGCGGAATCCCTGAGAAGTGTGTATCCGGAGGCTTCTATTTTCATCCTCACCATCCTGCTGCTTTCGGCACCAAAACTGTTTTCATATCCGGGATAATAGGAACCGTCATCATGATTGCCCTCAACTGCAAAGGCTCCTGCCGATGCCTTCGCCTTGCGCAGGATAGTATCGCTCTCCCCGAATTCCTGCCAGCCGAAAGTGATAAAGTCGCCGGTATTCAGAATCAGGTCAGGATTCTCATCGCCGACTGCCTGCATGGCTCTGTCGAGCCTGTCATAGCTGTCATTCCAGGAGGAAATGTGAATGTCGGCAATGAGAGCGATCTTCATTCCGTCAAGTGCCGGATCAAGACCGGAAACGGTTAAGGTTTGCCGGGTAGTTCTGATATCCAGTCTCTGACGGAAATAACCGTCGGCCACGAGCAGTGTCAGCAGGATAAAGATCAATGAATTGGCAATGCCGGAGGTGCCTGAATTCCTGCCTCTGAAAAGGGATATCATCCATTTCAGAAGAGTAACGGCAAGACATGCAGCTGAGGCAGTGACAAGCAGTGCAGCCATTGTCCCCATCTGTATCTGCCTGAAGGCGTTGGCCGGATCGGCAAACTCGCCGTTGTAGAGTAGTATCCTGATAAGCAGAAACAGGAACAGTGCGGTTACGGCGGTTTTAAGCACCAGCACAGATGCCCTGAGAACCCTCTTCCTTCCCTTCATCTCCTTCAGGATGATGAACCACAGAAACAGGTCGGCGATGAACAGTATGAGGTAATACAGCACCTTTTTACTTTTGGACAAAAGTAATAATTCAGAGGACATGGTGGTCCGGAAATGCTATTTCGCTTACTTTTACAGAATGATCAGGGTTGAACTTATTCCCGGTGACAGCATCCCGGCCCGGATATCGTATGTTGTCATAGCGGCGCGTCATGACGGAGGATGGCTGTTTGTCCGGCACCGCAGGAGAGGTGGATGGGAGATGGCTGCCGGTCACCCCGATGAAGGAGAGGGGAGTGTTGAAGCTGCGGTGCGTGAGCTGACGGAGGAGACGGGTGCCCTTGATTTTGTGATGCAGCCGGTTACATACTACTCTGTGGATACTGGTGCAGGAAAACAATACGGCAGATTGTTTATTGCAGAGGTTCAGACACTGGGTGAGCTGACTGACACGGATGAAATTGAAGGGGTCAGGGTGTTCCGGAGGAGGCCGCGCAATATGTCATTGCCGGAGGTGATGGCATTCCTGTACGGCGTTGCCAGGCGGCATGCCGTGCGGGCACTCTCTTAAATGACAGGCTTTTACAATTCCTGATGTCTACGACCATCCCTCTTCATGGTTATGCCTGACCATCAAGCACTACGGCCTGCGGCCAAAATCGCAAATCGCACGTCGCAATTCTTAAATGTAGTCAATGCTTACCTGCTTCAGCCACCTGTCCTCCAGTAGGCGGGCGATGCGCTTCACAACTGTGCGACGGATCTCCAGGTCTATCGGCAGGGTGGGATCCTGGTGAGCCACGTTGATGCGCGTACCGACAATAAAGTTGATCTCGTCACTCTCCATGATCATCTTTACAATCTTGTCAGCCGGTCCCTTGCCAAGCTTGACGCTGCTCTTGTAACCCTTGAGCAGTTCATTGACTTTCTGAAGGGTGAGGATTCCCTCGGTAACCAGGTCAACCCCCTCCATGAAGCTCTCCGGAGGCAGGTCCGGGTCTTCAAAAATTAGTTCATCCACTATCTTGCGGTTAAGCTCGCGGGCCACAATATCTGCCGTTGTACCACCACACAGGATAACTTTTCCGTTGTAGTCCGTGACCATGGAGGCAAGTTCCATGTCCTTCTCTTCATCGTACGGAGGGCCGGAGCAGATGAGCAGCTTGCGTGGCTCCCTGAAATAGAGAATCGCGCAGGAAATGTCATCCTTTGCCTCGTAATTGTCATGCTTGTAGGCCATGTTGACAATCTTCCCGGCCAGTACCGAGGCGGAGATGGAGGGCTCGTTTGATACCAGTGACACGGCATACTGCTGAACGTTGTCACGTTCCCATCCGAGAGGCCATGGCGCCGATCCCATTCCGCTCTGCGCCACACCGTCGGAGAGCAGGATGATGCGGTCCTCCTTCTCGGGGTAAAATGTGCATTTGTGCAGTCGCTTGCCGGCGTTCTTCCCCTTGTCAAGCACCACATCGCGCCATCCCGGCTCGAAGGGCTGGTTCCCCTTGAGAATTATGCAGCGGGGATTGTCATACTCAAGTATGTTTGCCCGTCCGTCACTCTCAAGATCCACAATCGAGAAGGTGGCATAACTGATCTTCCGTTCGGAGCAGACCGGCAGGGTATTCATTATAATCTCGGCTATACGGTCCGGCTCCTTGTGTTCCTTTGTGAAGTTGAGGGCCATGGTTGAAGTGAGTGTGGCCAGGATGTTGGCCTTGACCCCGTGTCCCATGCCGTCAGACAGAACGGTGATTATGCGGCTTTCCTCGCGCACGTTCTCTGAGAGGAACACATCGCCGCAGATACGCTCACCGTGGTGGTTCCGCTGTTGGCTGTTGACCTCTATGAAGAACTCCCTCTCCATTCCTGCCGAAGGATTACTTTCCCGGTGCATTCTTCTTCTGTCGGAATGATTCAACAATTGAGTTCAGCATCTTCTCAGTATCCGATGCGCCCTCACCAAGCAGGAAGCCGATCTTCTGAACCATCTCGAGGTTCTTGTCTATTACGTCGGAGACCCTGTTTATGACCTCCTCGCGCTGAACCTCAGGTGAGAACAGGTCGCGTATCACAGCACCGGCGATCCTGTTCTGACGTATCGGGAAGATTGAGATGTTGAACATCCGGTCCTCGAGCTGCACGTCGCGACTGATGACCGATTCGTTTTCGCGTAAAACGAAGGAGAAGATGTTGTAGACGTTGAACGGCAGGAGGGTCTTCAGGTCGGCCCCCCGAAGGCCGGGGATTATCTCGGCTATTGTCTTGGCATCTTCACCGATGATCTCCAGGAACCGTTCATTGGACTGAAGGATCTTGAGCTCGTTGTCCACGATGACCACCCCGTTGGGCAGCTTGTTGAGCATGCTGTTCATCGTGTCGGAGGCATCCTGTGCCGCATCCTTCTCGCGCATGGCCTGCTCTTCGGACTCCTTGAGAGCCTTCTTCGTTTCAGAGAGCTTCTTGTTTGTCTGTCTCAGGGTCTCTATGTACTCCTGTTTGTTGCGGAGGTTGTAGGTATGGCACATCTCCGGCACGGCGAGGCCCTTGGCGACAGTTGAAGCGAACTCGCGGCATGAGCCGTAACCGCATGCATTGCAGTTGAGCTCCTCGGCACGGTGGTCCTTGCCGATGATCTTCATCACCTCTGTAATAGCCTCCGGTGACGGTTCCGGTATACGCTGGTCATTGGGCGCAAAAGTGCGGGTCAGATCAAGCTCTGACCAGCGTTCCATGTCCTTCTGCCATTGCTTCATGTCAAGAGCCTCCACACGCTTCTCGGCATACTGCTTGACAAGCGACCGGCGCCTGAAACGTTCGTCGTGACGGATCATACCCGGTCCGAGCATGCAGCCGGGACAGAAGAATAGATTGAAGTGGTGCCGTATTGTGTCAATATGATGATCGAAATCATTGATAGCCTCCTTCACATCTTCTGCTCCTGAGGCTGTTATCACCTGGCTCGAGACCAGGTCGCGCTTGATGCCCGCCGCCTGAAGAATCCCGGCAGGATAGGGGTAAAGGGCTCCCCAGTTGCCGAAAGGGGGATCAAATTCAGACATCTTGACTGTCTTTTCCTGTATCTCGTTCTCATCAAAGAGCTGACGTATCTCGATGAAAGTCAGGACAGCCTCAACCAGGTTCCTGTCACTGAACAGATCAGCCTCATCCTTGATGTCAATGCAGGGACCTATAAATACGTTTGCCACATCCTCCCCGTACAGGTCACGCGTCACCATCGCCGAAGCAACCATCGGAGATACAAGCGGAGCAAGGTTCGGAACGAGATGCGGATGGTACTTCTCAACCATCTCCACTATCGAGGGACAGTTTGAGGTAATGTAATACTTGCCGCTCGATTCCTCGAAGAGCTTTTTATAGGCATATGCAACCAAATCAACCCCGAAGGAAACCTCATGCACATATGTGAATCCCAGCTTCCGTATCATTCCGACGAACTTGCGGTAGTCGGTGATGTCATCAAACTCCGATGCTATACTGGGGGCAATCAGGGCTGCAGTGGGACGGCCCGACTGCAGGAGATGCTTCACATGGCTCCTTGAATCCCTGAATTCAATGGCCCTGGGTGAGCAGGAGAGGAAGCAAAGCCCGCACCCGATGCACCTGTCGGCAATTATTACCGGATGAGCCCTCTCAGGCTTCACCTCGATTGCATTCACCGGGCATACCCTTACACAGGAGTATGAGTTGCGGCACTTATCCTCATTAATATATATAACCTGATCAGGAATCTTCATAATCAATGCTTTCAGTTTACCTGCCTGTTCATACAAGCTCCTTCTCCAGGATCTTTTCAATATCCTGCAAGCCGATGCTTGTGAAAGTCTTGCCGTTAATAATTATAAAGGGACCTTCACTGCAGCGATCCATGCAGCGTGCTCCCTTCAATACTACCTTGTCATCAAGATGATTCTTCCTGAGGTACTCCCTCAGCACCTGAACCACCTCCCTGTTTCCTCTTGAGAAACAAGAACTTCCAAGGCAAATTTCAATGTTGTACGACTGTCCCAAGAGATTCGTTCTTTAGTTCATACTCACTCAAAAGTACAACAATTTTATTCGCCCACACTACGTGATTCCTATTTTCAGCCTTTCGTTGTTAATAAAATAACATTGTTTTTGAAATAACAATAAATATCAGTAGCTTTGTGTTGGTCTGAAAAGTCGGATCATTTTAATAATGAGTAAGATAGATGATATACTGAACCGGTATCGTGAAGGGAGTCATGAGAACCTGATTCCCATTCTTCAGGATGTACAGGAAACTGAAGGATATCTCTCTGAGAATGCGATAGTAAGCATCGGCAGGTTTCTGCATATGTCTACAACAAAGATATACGGTCTGGCGACATTCTATGACCGCTTCCGGTTTGTTCCTGCCGGCCGTGTGCATATGCGGATCTGCAACGGGACAACATGTTTCATCAACGGTTCGGCAGCCGTTGTGACTGCTGTCCGTGATGCCCTTGGAATCGAGCCGGGACAGACAACACGTGACGGCAGGTTCAGCTATGAACTGACAGCCTGCCAGGGTGGCTGCAACGAGGGACCGGTTGTATGTGTGGGTGAGAACTATTTTGCCCGTCTTCATCCGGAGGATGTGCCGGAATTGATTTCAAAACTCAAATCGCTGGCTGACCTGAAATGAAACAGACTACTGATACGGATAACAGGGATTTTCTCATCAGGGAGGTGTTGCTTCACGCGTCAGACACCCTTACTGCAGAGACTGGAAAAAGGTTGGCTGATATACGCCGTGACAAGCCATCGGTGCCGGTCATCTATGTGGCATCCGGGTCAGCGGCAATAATCGCAGGAGGCAATGCAACTGCGACAGCCGCCAGGATTTATCTTGAAGAGATGGGGATAAAGGGACTGGTCGTAATGACAGGATGTCACGGTCCTGCCGCTTTCGAACCCATGATCTGTGTTCACCTGCCCGGGAAGAACAAACTCATCTTCAGAAATATCACGGAGGATAAGGTGGAGCCTCTCCTCAACGGTGTCTTTCATAAAGACATGCCTGAGGAGGATCTCGTCGGGCAGTCAGGCAGCTTCGGATTCGAGGCGTGGCATGACATACAATTCATGGATGAACTCCCCTATTTCAAACTGCAAAAGAGGGTGGTTCTGAGCAACTGTGGTTTTTATGACCCGGAGAGTATTGATGAGTATATAGCCCGCGGAGGTTACAGGGCATTCCTGAAGACGATACGCAACTACACCCATGAGGAGGTGTGTGACATTGTCGAACGGAGCGGTCTGCGCGGTCGAAGCGGCGGCGGATTCCTCACCGGGCTCAAGTGGAAGTACGCTCTGAACTCTGCCTCGGACAACAGGTATCTCATCTGCAACGCCAAGGAGAGTGATCCCGGGTCATATGCCGACAGGTCTGTCCTGGAGGGTGATCCCCACAGGCTGATAGAAGGCATCTGCATTGCATCCTATGCAATCGGGGCTTCCAACGCTGTGATCTATCTCAAGACCGGCTCGCCGCATCCTCTGGCCAGGTTGCGCAAGGCTCTCGCCGCTGCCGCGGAGTTCGGAGTGACAGGTCATAACATACTCAACAGTGGTTATAACCTTGACATCGTAATACGTGAGGAAGCGGGCGCCTTTGTATGCGGTGAAGAGACGGCACTCATTGCTTCCCTCGAGGGGAAACGCGGCATGCCCGAGCTGAAACCCCCGTACCCCACATCCAGCGGCCTCTACAGCAAGCCAACAGTCATCAATAATGTGGAAACACTGATGAACGTGCCAATCATCATGTCTCACGGTCCGGAGTGGTTCCGATCCATAGGCACTGAAGGGAGCAAGGGAACGAAGCTATTCTCGCTGGGAGGCAGGGGGAGGTATACAGGCCTCATCGAGGTGGAGATGGGGACAACCTTCAGGACTATTGCCGAGGGCATCGCCGACGGCATCAGGGACGGGAAGGCGCTCAAGACCATGCAGATCGGAGGACCGTCAGGTACATTCATAACGGAGACGAATCTCGACCTGCCGGTCGATTTTGACGTGCTTCGTGCGAACGGGATTGCAATGGGTTCCGGAGGCCTCATTATTATCGATGAGACCACCTGCCTGGTAGATTTCGTCAGGTACTATATGGAGTTCATACACCGTGAGAGCTGCGGAAAGTGCATCCCCTGCCGTGAAGGGACAGGACGCATGCTAGAGATACTCGAGAACGTGGTACGCAAGCCTCACACGGAAGACTCCAACGCCACCCTCGAAAGGTTCAAGGGGGTGATGCAGCTCGAAACCATCGCTTCGGTGATGAAGGACACTTCGCTCTGCGGGCTCGGACAGACAGCTCCCAATCCGTTTATCAGCGCCCTCGCCAACTACCGCGAGGAGTTTGAGGAGCATATCTTTGACCGCCGATGCCGTGCCAACGTATGCAGGGGCCTGAGGACATTCAGCATCGATGTGGAAAAATGCACCGGATGCACTGTATGCGCTTCCAAATGCCCGGTGAATGCCATTTACGGTACCAGGCTGCAGCCTTTCTTCATTGTTGAAGACAAGTGCATCGGATGCGGTGTGTGTTATGATGTTTGCAAGTTCAGCGCCGTTACAGTAAAATAAGCCATGCAGTTTACCATAGAAGTCAATAACAAGAGCATCAGGGCGGAGAAGGGTGAGACCATCCTCTCAGCGCTCAACCGTAACGGTATTATTATTCCCACCCTCTGCCGCATGGCGGAGTTCACCCCGACGGGTGCGTGCCGCATGTGCGTCGTTGAGGTTGAAGGACGTGACCGCCTGGTCACTGCCTGCTCGGCGCCTGTTGAGGAGTGGATGAAGATCAGGACCCACTCACCCCGGGTTATCAGGGCCCGCAAGACAATCGTTGAACTGCTCCTCTCAAACCATCCCGACGATTGTCTCTACTGTGACCGTAACCTGGACTGCGAACTGCAGCGGCTCTCAGACGAGATGCAGGTGAGGGAGAGGAGGATACGCGGCAGCAAGATAAAACCCCGCCGTGACCAGTCGAGCCCGGCGATTGTCCGTGAACTCTCAAAGTGCATTCTCTGCGGACGCTGTCTCAGGGTGTGCGAGGAGGTTGTCACCGCCACATCCATAGACTTTATCGGCCGCGGCAGATATACACATGTTGGCCCGGCAATGGACCGCGATTTCAACTTCTCGAGCTGCATCCACTGCGGGCAGTGTGTGCTGGTCTGCCCGACAGGTGCGCTGCATGAGAAGCACTATCTGACCGAGGTGCAGGAACAGCTGAGCAAGGGGGACGTCACACGCGTGATACAGTACTCGCCGCTGGTTCCCTATGCTCTGGCAGAAGAGCTGGGGATAAAATACAGCCGTGATTTTGACAGGCTCCTCAATGCCGCACTGCGCAAGACCGGATTTGACAGGGTATTCCTCTCCGGAACAGGAACGGATATCCTCATTACCGAGCTCACCAATGCCATTATCGAAGCAGAGGATAAGCCTGAAAAAAAGCCTCTCATCGTTTCCGCATGCCCGGCATGGGTGAAGTATTGCGAACAGTTTACACCCGAGCTGCTGCCATTGCTCTCGACCCTGAAGACCCCGCAGCAGATATCAGGAGCTATAATCAAGTCGGTGGTGCCTGTGACAGGCGAAAAACCCCGTCTTTACACTGTGTCAGTCACTCCGTGCACTGCAATGAAGTTCGAGGCCAGGCGTGACAGCATGACAAGGAAGGGGATCAGTGATATCGATACAGTGCTGACAGTCAGGGAGCTGGCAAGGCTTATAGTGCTCTACGGCATTGACATAACAAATATTGATCCCGAGCCGGCCGACGAGCCCATGGCATCGCGCAGTTCCGCATCCCTGCTGGCCGAAACAGCAGGAGGGATTACAGAATCAGTGCTGCGGGCACTGGCAGCAAGAAAAGGTGAGAAGGAAGCCGAAAAACCGGCGCTTAAGAAGCTTCGCAATACAGGTAACTTCCGTGAAACGATGGTCTCCATCGGTGGAAAAACCTATACGGTGGCCGTTGTTGACGGCATGAGGGGACTGGAAAAGATAAGACAGATGGTGGAAGCAGGAGCAAAATATGACCTGGTAGAGGTGATGGCTTGCCCGGGAGGGTGTGTCAACGGAGGAGGAATGCTCCCTGCCGGCTCAAGGGAGGCAGTGCGCCAGAGATCAAAGTTCGTCTGGCAGTCCGATGACCAGGAGGCGGTAAGAGGTCCTGAACAGTCTTCATCGGTTGCAGACCTTTATGGCAGGGTATTTGAACAGTTTGACGAGCTGGCTGACAAACAGCTGTTTCATACACATTTCAGCAAAAGGGACGTATTGCTTTAAAGAAGAGAGCCAATGCTTGTATACACGATAAAGGAACTTTGCCGGACATGCTACACCTGCGTGAGGGAATGTCCTGCCCGTGCTATCCGAATCGTCGGAGGACAGGCCGAGGTGATCACCGAGAAGTGCATCGCATGCGGGAACTGCACAAAGGTGTGCAGCCAGGGTGCCAAGGTCTTTGTGAACACTGTCGACCTGGTAAGAAAAGTATTGGCCAGACCCGGGAAAAGGGCTGCCATAATTGCCCCGAGCTTTCCTGCTGAATTTCATGATGTTGCAGACTATCAGAAGGTTGTTGGGATGGTCAGGGCGCTGGGTTTTGATTACGTCACGGAAGTTTCGTTTGGTGCTGACCTGGTGGCTCACCGTTACCGCAACCTGATCAGTGAAGCAGGTGCAAGGAATTACATATCCTCAGACTGCCCTGCGATAGTATCATTTATAAGGTTTTACCACCCGGACCTGACCCCGGAGCTTATACCGGTGGTTTCCCCGATGGTGGCAATGGCAAGGGTCATGAGGAAAAAATACGGAGATGACCTTTCGCTGGTCTTTATTGGCCCGTGTGTAGCCAAGAAGGCAGAGACTGCCGAGGTGGATGCTGCAATCACCTTCATTGAGCTCCGGGAGATGCTGGAGCAGTCGGGCATCAGCCAGGAGAATGTCCGGCCCTCTGAGTTTGATCCTCCCCTGGGGGGAAGAGGCGCCATATTCCCTGTGACAAGGGGTCTTCTTCAGACCGCAGGTGTCAATGATGATGCAATCACGGGCAATATAATCGCCGCCGAGGGAAGGATA
The DNA here is from genome assembly GCA_023430725.1 of Bacteroidota bacterium. Lineage (GTDB taxonomy): Bacteria > Bacteroidota > Bacteroidia > Bacteroidales > VadinHA17 > SR-FBR-E99. The sequence goes on from JAEYZD010000130.1 coordinate 12,487, forward strand.
GGGTTCCAGGAGGCGATCAAGGAGTACGAGCAGGGAATGATCGGGGGACAGCACCTCGAGCTGCTCTGCTGCGAAGGGTGCATCATGGGTCCCGGGATGAGCAAGGGGGGAAAACAGTATAACAGACGGGCGCAGGTCAGCTCCTATGCCCAGAAGAAGATGTCGGAACTTGATATGGAGGAGTGGAGGCGAAACCTCGAGCTTTATGACAGGCTTGACCTCTCCGTGCGCTACCGGCCGGAGGACAAGCGGCAGCTGATCGCCCCGGATGACGACGAGGAGGTGAGGCAGGTGCTGGCTTCCATGGGCAAGGTGACTGACAAGGATCACCTTAACTGCGGGGCCTGCGGCTATGATACATGCTTTGACCACGCCATAGCAATTATCAAGGGACTGGCCGAGGAGGAGATGTGCCTGCCCTATACAATTGAGAAGCTGCATAAGTCGGTCCAGGACCTGGCTCTATCCAACGCCAAGCTCACAACCATGCAGAATGCCCTCAAGCAGTCGGAAAAGCTTGCCCACATGGGTCAGCTTTCGGCAGGGATTGCCCACGAGCTCAATAACCCCCTCGGTGTGGTTATTATGTACAGCAATATCCTGCTTGACGAAGCAAAGGAGGAGGACCCGGTGCGCGAGGACCTGCAGCTCATCGTGGAGCAGGCTGCCAGGTGCAAGAAGATCGTGGGCGGATTGCTGAATTTCGCCCGCAAGAACCAGGTGAACCACCAGTTCATCGATATAAGGAAACTGACCGAAAGCAGTATCACAGGAGTTGTCTTTCCGGACAACGTCAGGGCGGTTATTGAAGACCGGACAACGAGCCCCGACGCATCCATCGACTCCGAACAGATGACACAGGTGCTTACAAACCTGTTCAGAAACGCCATTGACGCAATGCCTGACGGGGGAACCCTGACGGTGACCCTCGAGGACACACCGAGCGATGTTGTATTCATCATCTCTGATACTGGCACCGGCATAAAGGAGGAGGATAAGCCCAAAATCTTCGAACCATTCTTCACGACAAAAGGTCTCGGCAGGGGAACGGGGCTCGGACTGGCAACAACATATGGCATAGTGAAGATGCACAAGGGGCAGATAATAGTTGAGTCCAACGGAGATCCCGCCAAAGGCCCCACAGGCACTACATTCAGGATCATCCTTCCGCGGAGACCGGAATGATTGATTCCATGAACATGATGAAACAGAAGAATAACAACATAACAAGCAAAAATGAGTAAGATTTATACTGTTCTGCTCGTCGACGATGACCCCGATTACCTCTTCCAGGTAGCCTTCTACCTGCGTAAGGCAGGCTTCGAGGTTATGGCCGTGGAGAGCCAGGCAGAGGCCGAGCAGGTAATTGCCAAAATGAAGCCAGATATTGCGATCTTTGACCTTATGATGGAGAGTGATGACAGCGGCTTCATCCTTTGCTACAAGCTTAAAAGAAAGTACCCGGAGGTGCCTGTGATACTGGCAACAGCCGTCTCACGCGAGACAGGTATCACCTTCGGACTCAGCGGCGGACAGGACCGCGAATGGATCAGGGCTGACCTCTACCTTGAGAAAGGGGTGAGACCTGAGCAGATGGAACTGGAAATCAGGAAACTTCTAAAGATCTGATCATGGCTCAGCTGAAGATACTTGTTGTTGATGACGAACCCGGTATCAGGTCAGGGGTACACAGGATCCTGGGGAACTTTCACGTTACCTATCCATTCATGGATGAGGACTATACGTTCAACATCCTCGAGGCAGCGACAGGAGAGGAGGGAATTGAAATTATTGACCGTGAGATGCCTGATATCCTTCTTCTTGACAATAAGCTGCCAGGCATCCAGGGAGTGGAAGTACTTGAATATGTAAGGAAGAAGAACTATGACATCGTGGTGGCGATGATCACATCATATGCCTCTATCGATGTGGCTGTAAGGGCGCACAACGACGGGGCCATCGACTTCATCCCGAAACCCTTCACTCCGCAGGAGCTGAAGGCTTCAATAGAGCAGATCACCAAGCAGCAGTATCTCCGCAGGATTACAACCAAGCTCAGGGTGGAGGGGAGAAAAGTGCGGTTCCAGTTCCTTTCTGTGCTGTCACACGAGATGAAGGCCCCTCTGAATGCCATTGAAGGTTACCTGAAGATGATGCAGGAGAGGCAGATGGGTGATTCTCTCGAAGAGTATTCCTCTGCGATTGAGAGATCACTTCAGAGGATTGACAGCATGAGGCACCTTATAATGGACCTTCTCGACTTCACCAAGGTGAGTTTCGAGAGGCATGTGGAGAAGATGCAGAATGTAAACCTCAAGGAGCTTGTATCAATGGCTGTGGTAACTGTCAGCCCTTATGCAATACACAAGGATATACAGTTCGTGACCGAGGTGAAAGGGTGTGAAACCATCTGGGCTGACCCCAACGACTTCGAGATAATCATGAACAACCTGGTTTCAAATGCCGTCAAGTACAACAAGCCCGGAGGCACTGTGACTGTCACGGTCGACTGCAATGACAGTGAGTTTTCTCTCTCTGTTGCTGACACAGGCATAGGCATGAACAATGATGAGCGTGAGATGTTGTTTGAGGAATTTTCAAGGATCAGGAACGACAAGACCCGGAATATAAGCGGCAGCGGACTTGGCCTATCAATAGTCAAGAAAGTGGTCGAACTTTATCATGGCGTAATCAATGTGGAGAGTGCTCCCGATAAGGGGTCGACCTTCACAGTTATAATACCAACCTCACAGGTTTCTAATCTAAAGACTGGAATATGAAGACACTCCCGGGAAAAACCGTTGAACGTCTGAGTCAGTACAGGCGGGCGCTGACCGCCAGCCTTGCTGCCAACCGCAATTATGTTTTCTCTCACGAGCTTGCTGCAATGCTTCACATAACCGCCGTTCAGGTCAGACGTGACCTGATGCTCATCGGTTACGGCAGTGTTATGCGCAAGGGCTATGATGTCAGGGAACTGATAAAGACGATCGGGTCAATTATTGATGCCCCCAAAGGGCTCAACGTGGCAATAATCGGGATGGGTAACCTTGGCCGCGCCATAACGGGCTATTTCAAGGGGAAGCGCACCAATATGAAAGTGGTGGCAGCCTTCGATGTTGACCCCCAGAAGGTTGACAAGGTGGTTGCCGGAGTGCGCTGCTACAACATCAGCCAGATGAAGAAACTGAGGGAGGAACTGGATATCAATGTTGCCGTGCTTACCGTTCCCACCGATCAGGCAGTGCCTACGGCTGCTATGCTTGTAAGCAACGGTGTCAAGGGTATCATGAACTTTACAACCGTTCCGCTCAACGTGCCGGACACCGTTTACCTTGAGGAGGTGGATATGATCACTTCAATAGAAAAGGTGGCATATTTTGTAAAGGAAAACCAGCAGCCGTCAGGGCAATGAGGGTTTTCAGGAGCTTTGAGGAAGCCTCGGTGATCAGATCGCCGGTGGTTACAACCGGCACCTTTGACGGTGTGCACATCGGGCACCGCACTATCATAAACAGGCTCAGGAAGCTCGCCGATGAACACGATGGTGAGAGCGTCCTGATTACATTCCATCCCCATCCGCGCGTTGTACTCTATCCTGAAACAGCCGGCAAGGGGCTAAAGCTCATCTGTTCACAGGAGGAGAAGACAGAGCTGCTGCGGAAGGCGGGACTGGATAATATCATAATAATTGAATTCACCCGTGACTTTGCACAGATAACAAGCGAAGAGTTCGTGCGTGATATCCTCTGCGGAATCCTTGGAGCCAGGGTGATCGTTGTGGGGCATAACCATCATTTCGGGTTTAACCAGCAGGGCGACTACCGCACTCTATGGGCGTGGAGGGAGAAATACGGTTTCGAGGCCGAGGAGATACCGATGCAGGAGGTGCAGAATGAAACAGTCAGCTCAACACGCATCAGGCAGGCGCTGACCGAAGGATATATCCAGCGGGCCAATGCCTACCTTGACCATTTCTACCTGGTTATTGGCACAGCTGTAAAGGATGATCCCCTAATCACTCCTCAGATCCCCATGATACGCATCCCGGTGACTGATGTGACGAAGCTTGTTCCGGCCCCGGGCCTCTATGCGGTATCATGTGCCGCTGAAACTTTCTACTCTAGGGGAATGGTTTACATCCCTGAAAGCGCCGGCCCGCTGCCTGACCTCTTCCTCCATCTTGAAAAGTATGAGAGTGATATTCCCGGAAAGAGAATGACCATGTTCTTTCATAAGCGTCTGGATGCGAGCCGTTTGCTGACAGATCCTGCAAGAGCCCTCACCGCAGGAGAGAGGGAGATGGAAGAACTTATATTCTGATCCGCCGGAACAACGGGCGGCCGAAATGCGTATCTTTGCATGTTGATTCTGAAAGTGGGGACGGAAATAAATTAGATGAAAAATGAAATTCAATCCTGAAAAATGCAGTATACCGGATCGCCGGATGGAGCCATTCATTGATCCGGCCGAGTTATGGGCACATATAAATAACAACAAGGCTGACAAGGTCAGGGTCAGGGAGCTTATTGCCAAGTCGCTCTCCAAGGAACGGCTCACGCTGGCAGAGACTGCCGCGCTTATTAATGCAGAGGGTGAGCTGGTTGAGGAGATCAAGGCCGGGGCACGCGAGCTGAAAAAGAAAGTATACGGCAACAGGATAGTGCTTTTTGCCCCGCTCTATATCGGCAATAAATGCACAAACAACTGCCAGTACTGCGGCTTCAGGGTTACAAACAAGGACGCAAGGCGAAAGACACTCAGCGATGCCGAGATAACAGCCGAGGTGGAAGCCCTCGAGGATAACGGTCAGAAAAGGCTCATTCTCGTCTATGGTGAACATCCTGAGTATGACCCTGAATTTATCGCACATACAGTACGTCATGTTTACGGAATCAAGAAAGACCGCGGGGAGATCCGGCGCGTGAATATCAATGCAGCCCCTCTTGATATCGACGGCTTCCGCACTGTGGGCGCCTCAGGTATTGGCACATATCAGATCTTCCAGGAGACATATGACCCTGAGGCATACAAATGGTATCACCTCGGCGGGAAGAAAAAGGATTATGAATGGCGACTCACTGCTCTCGACAGGGCGCAGGAGGCCGGTATTGACGACGTCGGCATAGGCGCCCTCTTCGGTCTTTATGACTGGAGGTTCGAGGTTATGGGCCTCGTAAGGCACACCAATCACCTGGAGGCCTGCTACAACGTCGGTCCGCATACAATCTCCTTCCCCAGGATAAAGGATGCCTCGGCGCTGAACCTGAACGGGAAGTACTATGTCAACGATGACCACTTCAAGAAGCTGATAGCCGTTCTTCGCCTTGCGGTACCATATACCGGGCTGATACTCACCGCCAGGGAGTCGCCCGATGTGCGCTCCGAGGCCATGGCTTTCGGAGTCTCACAGATAGACGGCGGCACCAAACTGGAACTGGGAGGCTATTCGGCATCAAAAAACGCTGAGCAGAACCTCAACCGCGAGCAGTTCAAGATCAACGATGAGAGATCACTTGCCGACGTCATTGATGAACTGATAGACAACGATTATATTCCGTCGTTCTGTACAGCCTGCTACCGCCTCGGCCGCACAGGAGAGCACTTCATGGAGTTCTCCGTGCCGGGATTCATCAAGCGCTACTGCACCCCCAATGCCATTCTCACGCTTTCCGAGTATATTGTTGACTATGCCTCACCCGAGCTGGCAGAGAAGGGATGGAAGGCAATTGAAAAGAACATGGTCGACCTCGACGAGGGAATGAAGCAGAGCATCAGGGCAAAATTGGAGCGTATTAAGAACGGAGAGAGAGACCTTTACTACTAAAACATACAATCATGGTCAGAGTACTAGGCATTAAGATCACCGACAGGATCAAGGAGGCAGGGCTGGTACAGAAAGCCCTTTCTCAGCATGCCGGCGTGGTCAGCACCAGGCTGGGATTTCATGAGCTTAACGATGAACTGTGCAGCCGCGAAGGTTTCATGGTCATCCACCTGGCAGGTCAGATTGACGACTGTGAGGCGCTGGTTCTGCAACTGAAAAAGATCGAAGGGCTCTTCGTGAAGGAGATGATCTTTTCCCACGGCCTCTCGGATGCCTCCGTAGACTGCGACGGGACAACCATCCTCGGTGTCATGATTCCAAGGCGCGATGACCTGGGTCCGCAGGTACAGGCATTGTTGACAACCTATGGGTGCGTAATCCGCACCAGGCTGGGTGTCAACGAGGTATGGTTCGGCGAGCCTGCCGGCCTGATACTCCTTGAGCTGGCCGGCGAAAGGAGCCAGTTTGCCTCCCTGGAGCGCTCGCTTAGAGAGATAGAGGAGATAGCTATCGGACGGATCTGCTTTCCTGCCTGAGAGGGAAATCTATTCGTCGTACCTGCTTTCCTGCCTGAGCAGCTGCCCCAGGAATACCGCGTTGACAAACAGTTTCGAGGTGCCGTACCAGATGGCCCTGAAATTGGTGTCATCATAGATAGATATTACTCTTCCCGGCCCCTGGTGAACCGCTACCGCCGCACTGTTGCCTATCCTTTCCAGGTTCTCCTTTGAACAGAAGCCGCTGAGCAGCGGATCAGAAGTGAATTTCACCGGCGTGTTCCAGCTGCTGCCGGTCACCTTCACCGCAGATGCATCTGTTTTAAAAACCGGAAGGAAGGGCTTAGTGTATCCGTAGCAGAGAGGGTGGGTGATGTCAACAGCAGCACGGAAGATGGTTCCCGGCACCGTCTGAACTGCCCTGTCAACGGATCTGGCTGCATAGTTTCGCTCTTTATCCGCATCTGCAGCCGGGCTGTCAATATAGCTTATCTCCGCGAACTTGTTGGCAGCCAGCCAGCGGTTGCCTCCCCTGTAGCCTATAAGTGTGCCTCCCCCCCGGTTCCAGTCGCGAAGCCGCTCAACCGCATTAGGTGAAACGGTGGGATTTCCTGCAAAGATTATCACATTGTATCTGCTCAGATCTGCCGATGCCATTCTGGACGGTGTGATCAGGGTGACGGGCATGCCGTAACGGACATCCAGAAGATGCCATATCTCACCTGCGTCGTCAGCCGGTGTTCCATCCTCAATCACAAGCATTACAGAAGGCCGGGAAAGAACCGTGAAACCGTTGCTGCCAAGATCAATGCCTGACGGGGTGAGGCCGGTTGATACTCCGTGGACAGTTATGCCACAGGCTTCGGCGGCGCTTTTCAGTATCTCTCTTATCTCACCTGACTGGCGGGTATTCTCGCCCTGCTGCACCATCACGGTGCCATAGCCAAAGGTCTTTCTTTTTCCGTCAGCCATGACCACCGTAAAGGGCGCCGTTGCCATCCTTGCAGTGAGACCGGCACTCTGAATCATATAAAGCGCCTTCGGAGCATATGTGTCATTCCATTCGAAGAGCCAGGCATAATCATTAACTGAGCCGATAATTGCGCCTTCAGGGAACGGCGGGGCTGTAACCCGCTCACCTGCCATGCCGGCCGACTCAGCTCCTGTCAGCGGTGTATAGCTGAGATTAAATGCCAGCGGCATTGTCCATGTCGAGATGTCGTAGAAAACAGTATCTGCAAAGCTCTTCACTGTCTCGAAAAGACTTCTTACAAAACGGTACTCCTTCTGCCTTGCGGGCACAAAATAACTGTCACCGGGGGTGTAGCCGGTGCCGCCCTTGCTGAGGGGTTTGCCGCATTTATAAATCTCAATTTTATGTCTCAGGAGATTCTCTATGAACCGGGCAGCAGCTCCCCTGTCGTCACCGGCGGTGAAGAGATATCCCTTCACCGCGGATGTTTCTGACTCCAGTAGTGCCGAGAGATAGAACTCGCGCTGCATATCAAGAAGCTTAACCCTCATGTTCATCCCTGCCTTGATGGTGGAGAGGGAGACTGTAAACTGGTTACGTATTGCAAAGGGGAAAGAGAGTACTCCGCCCGGCACATCGCGAAGATGACCCTTGGTGCCTGCCTGCTCAAAGAGTATCCCTATGGAGCCGTGGGCATCAGGATAGGAGGAACCCTTCCCGAGATAATAATCGTCAAAGCTCTCCTCCGTGTAATAGAGGCTGCCGATGGAATCAAGAAACTTTGCATGGTAACTGCCAATCTCAGCAGTGAGTGATTGGTTGTCCGGAGGGACTACCGGGTTGTTGCGCGACTGCACGCCGGGCTGGAAGAAGAAGGTGGCGTTGGCGCCCATCTCATGATGGTCAGTGTTGATGTTTGGCATCCAGCGGTGGAAAGCCGCAACACGGCCCACGCTCTCAGGGTGCTGGAGCATAAGGTAATCGCGGTTAAGGTCAAACCAATAGTGATTGGTTCGGCCACCGGGCCAGATCTCGTTGAACTCACGGCCTGCAGGGTCGGTGGCAAGGGTCATCCCTCTGTTCATGTTGACCCAGGTCGAGTGACGCTGCAACCCGTCGGGATTAAGCGAAGGGTCAATAAGGATTATGCATTTATCTAAAATTTCGTCTATCTGCGGACCACGGCCTGCAACAAGGTAATAGGCTGTCAGCAACGATGCGTTCTGTGCGCTTGATTCATTGCCGTGTACACCGTAACCGAGCTTTATTATAAGTGGCATCTCCGCCGTATTGATGCCTCTTGAAAGGGAGGGGTCAGACAGCTTAAGGTGCTCAAGCCTGATCTCCTCAAGACGGGCCATGTTCTTCTCCGATGTGATGATTAGCTGCCCCAGGGGTCTCCCTTCCCAGCTCCTGCCGTAATCCTCCCACACAGCCTTGGCAGAGAGTCCGTCAAGGAGCTTCATATAGCCCACCAGCCTGTCGTGAGTAATATGCCATTCACCGACCTCATGACCTGTGGAGCCGGGCGTTGGGATGCTGCTGTCAAATGAGACGCCTGCAGGCATGTAATATTCGAGGGTGGGCCGGGTCTGGCTGAGACAGATCAGTGATAAAATAAGGATCACCGATGAAAGGAGTATTTTTTTCATCATGTCAGGTTTGAGTAGTGTGAGCAATTTAGGAAAAAGGAGGATTGATTGTTACTTCTGCTCCTTGTTATGCAGCATAATCACTTCACGGTCCGCCGGCGGCCGTAGTGAGGCGTGTCACCCCATACTCCGAGACCAAGGGTTGTGCCCGGCAGGAGATCAAAATTCAGTCCGCTCAGGTTGGATTCGTCAACTTCCCGGTAGGCAGGCTTACCCTCGTAAATCTGATAGCCTGCCCTGTACCTGGCAGGGGTGAGGTTGGGCATCACAACGTTGGCCCCGCAGGCGACAGCCTTCTCGCGGCCGGCAGGATCGATTGTCTGCATGGCGGTGGAGGCTACGATATTTATGTCCTTCATAATGATTCTCATAATGGCTATCATCCTGAGAGTCAAATTAAAGCGCTCTTTAAGAAAAAGATTGTCAGCGCCTCTGGAGCCAAGCGGAGTGTCAGAATGCTCAATGAACGGGCCCATTCCGCACATGTCGATATTAAAATCACGCATGAAGATTACATCATCTGCAAGGTCAGACATTGTCTGGTAGGGAAGTCCTACCATTACGCCGGTGCCTGTCTGGTATCCTGCCTCCTGTATTAATTTCAGACAGTCAAGCCTTCTGTGGTACCGGTGCATGTCATCATCGGGGTGTACCCTTCTGTAAAGTGCTTCGCTCGAAGCCTCAATTCTTAGAAGATAGCGGTGCGCACCGGCGTCAAACCATCTTTGATAGGTCTCCCTGCTCTGCTCTCCGAGTGACAGTGTTATGCCAAGCTTGTTTCCGGTCATCACCCGGATGGTTCTGACAAGTTCCTCGATTGTTTCAATGAAAGCCGGTGACGGGTTCTCCCCTGATTGAATGGCTATTGACCCGAAGTTGAGCCGGAAGGCAGTCATGGTTGCCTCCAGCACCTCCTCACGTGAAAGTGTGTATCTGTCAATCTTGTGGTTTTCGCGTCTGACACCGCAATAGAGGCAGTTTTTCCCGCAGATGTTTGAATATTCAATCAGCCCGCGGAGGAATACCTGGTTACCGACGTACCGGTCCCTGACGGCAGCTGCTTTTCGGTACAGAAGGTGGGCTTCCTCCTCGCTGCACTGCAACATGGCAAGTATGTCAGACCTGTCATGGACTTTCTTATCGAGAATTGAGGCTATGCCGGAACTCATCTTTAGTGTGAATTGTTTAACGTTAACAAGCCGGATACTGATATGTTCAGCCCGGGCAGCGATATTATCAGAATCCCCGGCCAAACATCTGCCAGAGTTCTCCCTTCAGTTCCTGCCAGCGGCTCATGGCACCGTGAGCAAAGGCGTTTGAGTATTCAGTCACGACCTTTTTTGCCTCATCATTTTTGCCTTCCTTAACCAGCCCTTTCACTCTCTCTTCCAGTGCAGGCAGGTCGGCAAGCGCTTTCTGCTCCATGTCTGCCACGGCAGGCTCTATCAGTATGCGGCCACGTTCCCAGTTGACCGTTGACAGCCTGTTGGCTTCACGGAACGACCATATGGCTGCGTCGTCACGGTAGCGATGCTGCCCGCATATGCGGAAGCTCTGCGGTAATGCCATTGTTCCTGAGAAGATGGGTATGCGCGGACTCTGCCCCGGGTTATCAAACGAGAACCATGCCACGGCGCCTACCTCGTCGGGCAGCCATGAGCGGCATTGTATCACATGCGAGTATGAGCATCCCGCGATTGCAATCGTACGCTGCCTCTCGATAGTGCCTGGTTTCAGTTCATTGATAAGGGTACGGATGTCTGCGTTCATCCAGTTGTTTATTGCCGGCGATTTAACAGTCTCGGTTATCTCGTTGC
>JAEYZD010000163.1 GCA_023430725.1 Bacteroidota bacterium
CTGTATGCCATGGCATAATTGCATGCCCGGGCGGAAAGAGATTCAAATATAAGAGAGTTTTCATAACCTCTTTCATAAGGTGGCAGGGTAAAATTGCCCGCACAACCACCCGGCTTAATTTTGCCCGCACAACCACGCAGCCTAATTTTAACCGTTGTGACAATTACTGACAGCCTTACGCGTTACAATTTATTAGATTTGTGAAATTTCAATACAATGAGCCTACTAACAGGAAAACGCGTACTTGTAACCGGCGGAGCCGGATTCATCGGATCATCGCTGTGCCATGAACTGCTGGAGCGCGACAATGAGGTGGTTTGCCTTGACAACTTCGCCACGGGGAAAAAGGAAAACATAAAGGATCTGAAGGGAAACCCGAAGTTCAGACTGATTGAAGGCGATATCCGCGACTTTGAGACCTGCAAAAATGCAGTCAGGGGGATCGACGTTGTGCTGCACCAGGCGGCCCTCGGCAGTGTGCCAAGGAGCATAGCTGATCCTGCAACCACAAACGCGGTCAACATAAACGGCTTCCTGAATATGATAATCGCCGCCCGCGATGCCGGCATCAAGCGATTCGTATATGCCTCCAGCTCATCGGTTTACGGCGACTCCCCCGAGCTGCCGAAGGTTGAGGAGCGGACCGGGAAGGTGCTTTCGCCCTACGCAATCACAAAGCTTGTCAACGAAGAGTATGCTCGCATCTTCGGCAACCTGTACGGCATGGAAACAATAGGCCTCAGGTATTTCAACGTCTTCGGGAGGCGACAGGATCCGAACGGGCCATACGCGGCAGTAATTCCGAAATTCACGATGTCATTCATGAAGTATGAGTCGCCCGTCATCAACGGTGACGGAAGCAACTCTCGCGACTTCACCTATATAGACAATGTTGTTCAAGCCAACAACCTGGGTGCCACCGTTGAGAATCCGGCCGCCTATAACCAGGCATACAACGTGGCATGCGGCGACTCAGTCAATCTGAACGAGATGACCTCTATGCTCAGGGGGTATCTTGCCGTTCATGATCCGAAGATAGCAGCGGTTGACCCGAAACACGGGCCGACACGTGCAGGGGACATTCCTCACAGCATGGCCAGCATCGGGAAGGCAGTAAGGCTGCTTGGCTACAAGCCCCGGGTGCTCTTCAGCGAAGGTCTCGGGCATGCCGTTGAGTGGTATGTTAATAACCTCTGACGCTGTTAACAGCCTTATGAATCCTTCTTTTCTATCTTTGTCATTATTGGCATCAACGCTTTGGCCATTTCCGGCCTAAGGATAACATATTCAGTACGTTGGACACGAGTCTCGTGTGACTGACGGACCGGAGGATTGGATAAACCCAAAGTTTGTCAGGAGGCCCCGGCATAATATTTCTTAAGACATTAAACCTTAACAAAGATGAAAATACTTGTTACCGGTGGTGCCGGTTATAAAGGAACCGTGCTTGTCAGGAAGCTTCTTGATGAGGGATATGATGTCACACTGCTTGATAATTTCATGTACGGGTATGAGCCGGTGATGCACATGGCGACCAGGAAGAACCTGAAGATCATACGGCATGACATCCGCAACGGGATACCCGGGCTGAAGGACTATGATGTAATCTTTCACCTGGCCGGCATAAGCGGTTTTCCGGCATGTGCATCCAACCCGCACTCCGCACAGCTCATCAATGTGGAGGCTGTGAGGCAGATTGCACAGGACCTGGCGCCGGGGCAGATGCTCATCAATGCCTCAACCACATCGTTGTATGGAAAGTCCGGTGTCCCCTGCGACGAGGATACGCCGGTTGACCCGGTAAGCACCTATGCCCTGACGAAATATGCAGCCGAGGGGATCCTTCATGATAAACCGAATGTGGTATCACTTCGCTTTGCGACAGTATTCGGATTCAGCACAAGGATGCGCATGGACCTGATGATCAATGATTTCGTCTATAAGGCTGTCAAGGAGAAGGTGATCGTACTGTTTGACAGTTTTGCCAGGAGGACGTTTGTACATGTTGAGGATGCGGCTGACTGTTACATCTTCGCCATGAACAACTTTGACAGGATGAAGGGAAGGATTTACAATGCGGGCGGCAACAGCCTCAACTTCTCGAAGGATGAGATTGCTTCAAAGATCATGGAGAAGGTGGAGTTTTCAGTTGTCAATTCCGAGCTGAAGGATAAGGATCTGAGGCATTTCATAGTCAATTTTGACAGGATTGAGAAGCTGGGTTTCACGCCGGCGCGCACTGTTGAAGACGGGATAGACGAGCTGCTCAGGATCTACGGTTTCTACGAATATTATTCTCATTACAGAACTATCTGATATATGGACAAGTACAATAAAACCCTGGCCATTAACGGAGGGGCTCCGGTAACACGGGAGCCTGTTCTCATTCACAAGCCCATGCTTGACGAGGATGATTTTGCCTCGGTGGATATTGCAGTCAGGTCTACGTTTGTCTCAGGCGACGGGCCGGCGTGCCGGGAGTTTGAAAAGAGGCTTGCCGAATATCTCGGGGCGAAGCATGTGCTATTCGTCAATTCGGCCACCTCGGCGCTGGAGCTTGCCTTCAGGGCAAAGGATTTCCCGGCAGGATCTGAAGTGATAGTGCCCGATTTCACATACACCTCCACCGCGCTGGGAGCGCTGTACAACAACCTGAAGATTGTCCTTGCGGATGTTTTACCGGATAACGGAAGCATTGATGTGTCAAAGATTGAAGATCTTATCACATCCCGCACCGTTGCAATTGCTCCAGTGGATTATGCCGGCATACCGGCCGACATGGATGCAATCAACGAGATTGCCCGCAGGCACGGTTTATACGTGGTTCATGACACAGCCCAGTCGATCGGCTCACTGTACAAGGGGCGCAGGACAGGCACTATGGCTGATATCTCTACATTCAGTTTTCACGGTACGAAGAATCTGACTACGGGAGAGGGCGGCGCTGTTGTAACGGATGATGACGCCCTGGCAGCACGGATCAGGGTTCTGAGGGAGAAGGGTACGGACAAGCACTCATTTATCTCCGACAACCGGACGAGGGGATTCTATGAATACATTGACACAGGCAACTCCTATGTGCAGTCGAATATCCTGGGGGCGCTGGGTGTTTCCCAGCTGGCGAAGCTCGATCTGATGAACGGCATCAGGGAGCATGTTGCAACGGGTTATCTTGAGAAGCTGAAGGGTATCCGCGGACTTGATTTTATAAGTATTCCGGACTATGCGGAGCCCAACTGGCATCTGTTCGGTATACTGGTACCGCCTGAGGAGCGCTACTGGGTGATGGATGCTCTGAGGGCTGAGGGAATCATGGCCAACGTGCATTATTCGCCTCTGCACCTCAACAGGTTTTACAGTGGTCTGGCCACCGATGAGGAGATGCCAGGTGCAATGGAGTTCTTCAGCCGGTTGCTGAGGCTGCCTCTCTATCCTTCCCTTACGGAAGCGGAGCAGGAGCATGTTGTCACTGCCGTGAAGAAGGTATTCGGAGAGTGACCCGCAGATGAAATGCATGCAGGGCAGGGGGCTGCCAAAGAATATGAATTTTCTGAACAGATGATGACCCGGATGTGGAAGTCAGTCATGATCTTCGGCGCCGGGCTGAACCAGCTGGAGCTTATCAGGGAGGCGAAAGCCCTTGGTCTTGTCACCGTGGTTGTTGATCCGCAGGAGGATCCTCCGGGAAAGGCTGAAGCTGATCATTTCTGCCGGATTGACGGTCATGATTATGAGTCCACGAAGGCGGCTGCTGCCAGGTACGGTGTCAGCGGCATCGTGACAGGTCAGATGGAGAAGCCCTTGCGGCTGATGGCGCGACTGGCGGAGGAGATGGGCTTCGTCTTCAACTCCCCGGAGGTGACGGAGAGGTGTCTCGACAAGTGGCTGATGAAGCAGTCGCTGACAGTGCACCGTGTGCCGTGTGCAAGGGGTATCCTCGTTAAGCCGGGAGAGGAGATCCGTCTTCCGGAGTGGATGAGTTTTCCACTGATAATCAAACCCCGTGATGCATTCTCAAGCAGGGGTGTTTACAGGTGTGATGACAGGGCGGCCATTGATACATTCATCAGTGAGAGCCGTTCCTTCTCCTCAACAGGGGATGTGATTATCGAGGAGTTCCTCAGCGGCGAGGAGTACAGCGTTGAGTCGCTCACCTTCAATGGCGAGACCACCGTGGTGCAGTTTACCGAAAAGTATATTACGCCCTATCCCAGGACAGTTGAGCTTGGGCACCTGCAGCCTCCAGCGATGGACATGGCCACAAAAATGGAGGTATCAGCTGTTGTCAGGAGGGCCCTGTCAGCCCTTGGCGTGATGAACTCAGCCTCGCATGCCGAGGTGATGGTTACTGAAAGCGGGCCGGCAATAATTGAGGTCGGAGCCAGGCTGGGAGGCGACTTCATCGGGTCATATCTCACCAGGTCATCCACCGGGATGAGCATGGACAGGGCTGCCATTGAAATCGCCATGGGTGTTGCCCCCTCCCGCAGACCGTCGTTCAGGGCTTTTTCAATGATCAGGTACCTCGAATTGCCCGCTGGCAGGACTGTAGAGAAAGTGCTTCCGGTTGACGACATCCTCGCTCTTCCGGGAGTCGTTTTTGCTGCTGTCTTTGTCAGGCCTGGTGACATGATAATGCCTGTTTCGCACAGCGCACTCAGGCCGGGATGCATGATTGCCGAGGCAGATTCGAAAAGCCAGCTGCTGAGCAGGATTGCAAAGTTTTCAGGAATGCTTGTAAAGAAAATCATACTGAAGTAACAGAAACCAAATAACATGATAACAGGAGACAAGATTATTCTCAGGCCGATCAGGATTGAAGACCGGGAATATACCGTCAGATGGCGGAATGACCTTTTTATAAAGGCAAGTACCATGTCTCACCCGTTCCCGGTGACGGACGAGATGGAGAAAGATTGGTATGAGCAGAACTCAAGGAGCAAGAACAACAGCTATCTCCCTTTCACTGTTGTTTCAAAGAGCAGTGAAAGAGTCCTGGGTTTTTTTTCGCTGAACAACATAAACTGGATATCGAGGATAGGGTTTATCAGCGGCATCATCGGGGAGAGGGAGAATATGGGCAAGGGGATTGGCCGGGAGGCTCTGGAGTTGCTTATTCGCTATGCGTTTGACTACCTGAATCTTCAGAAGATCTGTGCCTATGTCCGTACTGATCATCCGGCGATGAAGACCTGGATGGAGACCGGCGCCGTCAGGGAGGGTACACTGGTAAATCATTTTTATGCTGACGGCAAATATTATGATGTAGCATTTATTTCATGGTTCAGTGTCCAGGGTAAGTCCGGCGGCAGCCCTAACAGCTAAGGCCGTAAAGAGGGCCGGGTGGATCATTGAATCGGCCACATGGCCGGTGCGTGCGCAGTATTACCGTGCCATGCTGGCTGGCACTCAGCCGCTGGGTATTACGATTGGCATAACCACCTACAAGGACCGTTTTGAAAGCTGCCTGATACCACTTCTTCCGAAGATCACCGCTCTCTTCCCGAAGGAGGAGGTGATTGTAATTGCCAACGGTCATTACCAGCAGGAAGAACAACGTGAATATTTAAGCCGTTTCAACGAGTTTTGCAGCGGGTTCGGCAACGTTTTGACAGAGTCATACATTGAGCCAAGGGGGTTAAGCAGCCTCTGGAACAGGATTATTGAGAAGGCAAGTCACCCCGGCGTCCTGATCCTCAATGATGACATTATGATAAAACCCGGATTCAGGAGAGTTGTAATGAATCTGCTTTCGGGAAGTGACCCGGTTGTTACGGTAAATTCATCGTGGAGTCATTTCCTGATTACCGGTGAGGCTGTTGCCGGAATCGGCCTTTTTGATGAGGGGCTGAAGGAGATCGGGGGTGAGGATGATGATTACCTGGCAAGGATGGCCATTGCCGGCTTGAGTGCCGGGAATGTGGTCTCGCCGTGCATCTCAGGGAGGAGCAAACGGCGGATGAAGGTTTCCGCACTGAATTCCTACGGACGTGACATGTCGAAGGAGGCCGGCGGGTACAGCACTCTGAACAGTGAGTACCTGCTGGGCAAATGGGAGACGTCTGAAACATATTTTGAAGGTGCTGCGGAGGTTCCGGGCAGAGCGATCAGGTACTGGAAGCTCAGAAATTCATGATGCAGCGGGTCCGTAAAATCAGGTTACTGATCAGGTGGAGAGTTTAAAGACCAGGACGGCCAGGGGGCTCTTCTGGAGCCTGCTCGACTCATTCGGGGTATATCTCGTTAAGTTCGGGTTCAGCATTGTAATTGCACGGACGTTGTCGCCCGAGGATTACGGCCTGATGGGAATGATACTGATCTTCATCGCCATGGGTCAGGTCCTGATGCAGGGAGGCTTCGCGGCAGCGCTTGTCCAGAAAAAGGATGCGGATGCAAATGACTATTCAACCGCCTTCTGGTTCAATGTTCTGACAGGTGTGGCAGTCTGGGTCATCCTTTACTTTTCGGCCGGTGCCATTGCTGAATTTTTTGACAGGCCGATACTGAAAGCAGTTACGAGGGTTGCGGCGCTCGGGATAATCCTGAACTCACTGAGTTCTGTCCATGTTGCCATACTCACCAGGGATCTGAACTTCAGGCGTCAGACATGGATTAACCTGGTTGGGACGATTGTGTCCGGCATCACCGGTGTGGCTCTGGCCCTGGGAGGCTATGCCGTATGGGCGCTTGTCTTTCAGACACTTGCCGGCAACCTTATTTACATGTCAGGTCTCTGGATCACCGGACGATGGAGGCCACTGTTTATATTTGATTTGAAGTCGTTCCGGTCACTCTTCAGCTTCAGCTCAAAGATTCTGCTGCAGGGTGTACTGGATGTGATTTTCACGAAAGTTTACTTCCCGCTGATAGGGAAGATATATGCGGCACAGCAGTTGGGATTCTATACAAATGCCAACCGCTTCTATGAGCTCTTCATCAGGCAGAGCTCCGTATCCGTGACTCGTGTTATTTTCCCGGCGTTCTCCGCGGTTCAGGACGACAGGGAGCGTTTCAACAAGAACTACCTGCGATCTTTCAACATGCTTGCAATGCTGATGTTTGCTATCACCGTGACCCTGATAATTGCAAGCAGGCCATTTATCTCGGTTGCCCTTACCGAAAAGTGGCTGCCGTCGGTGCCCTATATGCAACTGTTTTTTATCGAGGGTTTTTTCTTCCCGTTGCTGCTCTTCAACCAGAATATCCTGCTCTCTGCCGGACTCAGCGGTACATCGCTGAAGATTGATCTCGCAAGGAAAGCAGTGATACTGATAGGAATCCTTATTGTCTGGAGGATTGGCATCAGGGCACTCATCATCGGACAGGTTGCTGCAACAGCGGCAGCGCTTATCCTGTCATGTTTTGCTGTTGCAAGGAACCGGGGCATCAGGTTCAGTGAGATTATGGCGCAAACGTCAAAGCTTGTGATAATTACGGCAGCATGTTTCCTGCTCAGTTACGGAATCATTGAATCACTTCCTGTTGCTGACTGGCTTGAGCTGACACTGAAATGTGTTCTAACACCCCTCTTTTTCTACGGTCTGGCAAGATTGTTCAGGCTCAGTGCTCTGGCTGACCTTATGGTGTTGATCAGGGAACACACTACGCGTTTTACAAGATGAGATCCGCCGGCACATACGCACCTTCATGGAGCAGGGTCAGGCAGATCCGGTCACGGCGGTTTTTATCCCCGGGCTTTTACAGAGAGGATCTGATGAGGCCGGCCTGGGACCGTGGCATTATCTGGTTTCTGCTGTTGTCTGTTGGCACTGTTATTGCGACCTATTTCACCCATCCTGTTATCGCATCTTTCTGGTCGCTGCTGCTTCTGGTGCTCTATTACCGTTCAGATGACGAACCAATGTGGCTGGCCTTTTTTCTTGTCACAGTGGATGGGTTCATGGGATTCCTGGGGATGTATTCGGTTACGCTTACACTGTTCCCGGGACTTCCGGCAATTGAGATTTCGCAGTTCTATGTAATGCTTACCGTGGTAAAGGCCTTATCAGGCAGGTTCAGGCAGCCCGTCTTTTACCGGAAATACATGCAGGTTCTGGGAATCTACCTGGTTTTCCTGATCCTGTGGGGGCTGGTGATGGGTCTCTCAAGTGAGTTGAATATGTACATGAGGGTGCTAAAGACCTCGATCCCTTTCCTGCTTATCTTTTCACTGCCAAGGCTGATGCCTGACCTTTTGGCCTACAAGCGGTTTTTTGCGATAGTGTTCATAATTGTTCTGTCGGCGTTTGCGCTGCAGCTGTTTTCACTGATTACCGGCACATACCCCGCAGAGGCTTATGTTTCAGCCGGAGAGGAGATTGATGAGGGAGAGGCATTCAGGACATTTTACAATGCAATCAGCACACTGATCGGTTTGTTTGGCGCTCTTCTCTTCCTCAGCGTAAAGGGAAAGACGGGTTTCAGCAGCTGGTTCCTGCTGCTGGTTGTATTTGCTTCATTCATGATGGCTTTTCTGTCCGCAACCAGAGGTTGGATAATTGCATTCGGATTTATGACTGTTATGTTCGCCCTGCTGATTCAGACAAAGGACACAAAGAATATTTTCCGGCTTGCCGTTGTTGCGGCAATTCTGATTCTGGCAGGCAGTCGCTCGGACAGGATCCGTGACCAGGTTGCCTATTCGCGGGACCGGCTTGGCAAGATCGAGTCAATCGGAAGCGGTGACCCCACGGCTGAAGGAACCCTTCACAGGCTTGACGTAAGGGGTCCGAATGTGATGAGAATCTGGAAGCAAAGCCCCCTTTTCGGGTGGGGCTTCTCTGACACGGGATTCAACAGCAGTGACGGTCATGTGGGTAATCAGACACTGCTTATGTTCTCCGGACTGGCAGGATTCATATTGCTGAATGGCTTTCTCCTCTGGTTCATGTACATGATGTTCATGGCATACCGAAGGTCTCCCAGGGGAGCGCCGTACCGCAAAGGATACCTGGTTTTCATAATCTTCCTGGCAGGATGGTTTATAATTCACTCTACCAGCAGCCAGCAGTTCTATTTTAATGCCGTACCCCTGAGGGTGATTCCACAGGCTGTTTTCCTGGGAGCAGGGGTAGTGTTTTATAATCTTTCACGTTTACCACGGATCAGGAAAAATGATTGAAAAGTCCCTCTTATTGTGCCCGGCAAGAATCTCACTGAACAGGATACTGTCATCAGTGCTGGCCGGTCTTTCGGGCGAGGTGGCCTCCTTTGACGTCTGCTCTTCAATAGGCAGGAGGAGGCTTTATGTAAACACCAAGATGAGGCGTTTCTCGTACTCGGTAAGAAACAGGTGGGATGCATATTTCCTGCGCCTGGCAAATGAATACATACTGAGCGAGGTCTCGTCCCGCCGGCCCGGCCTGGTGATGGTCTACAACTCAGAGTTTCTTCTGCCTGAGACATGTGCAACGATAAGCAAGACGGCGAAGCTGGTTTTCTTTCTTGGAGACAGCCCGTTTTACACCCCTCAGAACGATTACTATCTTGCATGCCTCAGCCATGCTGACCTGATTCTGGTTCCGGACACTTTCTGGATGGCGCAGCTGAACAGCATGGGATTAGACAAGACCCTTCACTTCATCCCCGGGATTGACGGGACCCACTATCACAGGCTTGCCGGTGAGGAGGCAGCAGGTGAGGAGGAGACTGATATTCTTTATGCCGGCACATCCTACAAAAATTCATGGGGTTACAGGAAGGCAGCGCTGATGAGCAGGTTCAGCGGATTCAATACACGGATTTACGGCAATGATGCATGGGAGAGATGGTTTCCCTTCTTCCCTGAGCTTGAGCCCATGTTCCGGAGGTCAGGATATATCCCTTCAGAGAAGCTCAACAGGATGTTCAACAGGACAAAGATTATTCCAGTGGACGGGAATCCTTCAATAATCAACGGGGCTCATCTGCGACTGCTTGAGGCGCTTGCGGCGGGAGCACTTCCTCTCATAGAGTACCGGAAGGATGTGCCTGACGAGATTTTTGCCGGTTCCGGAATCAGTATCCCGCTGGTCAGAAGTTACAACGAAGCGGCGGATGTTGCTTCGTATTGGCTGGCAGATGAAACTGCCCGCCTGGAGACCGTTGAAGCGATGCGGTCCTTCCTCCTGGAAAAATATTCGGCCGAGAGCAATGCCGCAAGAATCATGAAGAACCTCGGGCTGTAGGATTATGGAAGGCCAGCCGGTGGTTCATATCGTACATTTCTACTCCTCCCCGGGGGGCATTGAGCTGCTCTCATCCAGGCTGCTCCCTTCATTCAGCGGATATGACTTCAGGGTCTTTGTAATCAGGCCTCCGGCGGAGGAGAGGGAAAATGTATATACTGGGGCCGTTGTGCCGGTTCAATACGGCTCCCTGAACAACCTGACCGCTTTATGCAGGCTCTGGAGATATGCCAGGAGGCACCGTGAGGAGATTTTTCACCTTTTTAACCTCGGACCGTTTTACCTCCTTGCGGTAAGACTTGCCGGAGCAGCAAATATCGTATACGGCATTCACGGGACGAGATACTGGAAGAACAGGTGGCAGAGGGCTTTGCACAGGCCATTGTGGAAGCTTGCCCTCCGTAAAAATGTAAAGATCACCTCAAACTCAGAATACAGCAGGAGTGTCTTCATGAAAGAGGTATGCGGCAGTGCCCGGGTAACTGTTCTGTATAACCCCGTCAGCAATAACCGGTTTGTCCCCTCCGCAGAGCGAAGGGAACAGCGGCCGCTAAAAATTATATATACGGGAAGGCTGAACCGTGGCAAAAACCTGGAGAAGTGGATTGATATTGCCGTTGACCTTCACGAAAAGCTTGACAGGCCGGTCTTTGAGATCTACGGTTCCGGGCCGATGGAGCGACTCCTGGCGGCAAAGATCCGTACTTTGGGGGCTGAAAGCTATATATCGCTGAAAGGTTACCGCAGTGACATTGAAAATGTCTTTCGTGATGCTGACCTTCTCCTTTTCCTGTCAGAGTATGAGTCCTTTGGCAATGTGGTGGTTGAGAGTATTCTGTGTGGAACGCCGGTCATGGTATCAGACATACCTTCCATGCGTGAGATATTTCGTGATTATCCACTCTTCCTCCTGGAGTCCGGAGGCGAAATCTCAGGACAGGTGGTTTCCAGGCTGAGTGATTACGACAGTCTTGCCCGTGCTGCCAGGATTGCCGGCGACGATTTCCGTGAAAGATTCTCTGAAAAGAATTACATCGGTCAACTGAAAAGTATATACAACACATTTCATGAGTGACCCGAACAGACTGACAGTTATTTACTATCACAGCGTAGGACCTGTGAAGAGAGACTGGGAGAACAGCTTTCTTACCACCGTTCCTGATATTTTTGACAGGCATCTTGAATGGCTGGCCAGGCGATACACAACGATCTCCCTTGTTGACTACCGGAAGATCAGAACGGGTCTTATTCCACCCGTGAAGAATCCGCTTGTCATAACCTTTGATGACGGATACCTGGATAACTGGGTGTGGGCATTCCCGATTCTCAGGAAGCACGGCATGAAGGCCACCATTTTTGTCAGTCCCGAATTTGTTGATGAGCGAACCGGTTGCCGGCCTCTTTCCCATGAATTCCACACCGACGGGGAAGGAGCCGGGGTGCCGGAATCGTGGGGCTTCCTTTCCTGGGATGAGATGCGGGCGATGGAAAAATCAGGGCTGGTTGATATCCAGTCGCATGCAATGACTCACACAAGATATTTTGTGTCGGATAAGCTGACCGGGATTCATCAACCGGGAGGCAGGATACTGTATCCGGTACTAAATGCATTCCCGGAGATCAAGCCTGATTATATCGGAATGTCCAACATTGAATCAATGCTGCCTTATGGTTTTCCATTGTTTGAGGACAGTCCTGCCCTTACTGCACGGAAGGTGGAGATCAATCCTGATTTCATTGATCAGTGCATTAAGCTGTTCAGTAGTTATAACTTCAGTGAGAATGGCCAGTCCGAAGCCTTAAGGCTTGTGCAGCCCCTGTATATGTCATTTCTGAAGGATGAGAAGCTGATAGTCAAGCGGGAGTCTGATGAGGAGTACGCGGCCAGAGTCATCGGTGAGATAACCCTCTCAAAGAAGATCATTGAGGAAAAGCTTGACAAGGAGGTGTCGGTTCTCTGCTGGCCACATGGTGGCAACACCAACTTCCTTCATAAAAAAGCGCTGGAAGCAGGTTATTTCATGACTACTACAGGAAAGGCAAGGAACGTAAGGAGGGATGATATCACCAGGATCCCTGACAGGGCCGTTGTGGACCTGTCGACAATACGCCGCAGGTTAAAGACTATTTTGAAAATGAGGGCTTTTTCCGGCCAGTGGCCCTACTGGCACCTGATGAACTTTTCAAGGCGGCTGAGAGGACTATAGGCTCGGACAGGTACTTATTCATATGACAGACTTTATACTTAGAATTCCCCGGGAAATACCGGCTTCAGGACTGCAGGATCTTTTTGTAAGAAGGCCTCCTGAATGGATACATTACGAAGGGTTGCACCGTGAGCTGATCCTGTGGGGGGATCCTGCAGGAGGAGATGAGTTTGTCAGGACCATTGAGGGACCGACAGGCCCGGACCAGATACTTTCAATGGTCTGTGGCCATTATTATTTCCTTCTGCTGAAAAAGCTGGAGAGGGAGATTATTGCCGGCAACTCTTTCTTGAGCATCCTGCCTGTCTATTATTGTGAAATCAACGGAGAGACGGTCCTTTCCGGCAATGCAATAAACCTGGGGAAGCACCTCGGTCTGGATGTGATCTCCCGGAGGTTTATTCTTGAGACCGTCCTGTTCAATTACCCGCTGTTCAATCACTCGCTTGTTGAAAAGATCAGCCTCCTCCCTTCCAATTCATATATGAAACTCGGCCGGGGAGCACTCTCTTTTGTAAAACATACCCGGATTGAGGATTATTTCTCTTCAGACCCTGTGCCCTGGAGGAAGGCAGCAGGCATGCTCACTGATGCGTTCCTGGAGACCGTAAGGAAATACCTTCCATCGGGAAAATACATAAATGCACTGACGGGGGGCTTTGACAGCCGTACCCTTGTAGCTGCCGGAAAGGCGGCCGGAGGAGACATGTTATGCTACAGCTTCGGAGCTCCCGGTTCGAAGGACGTTGAGATTCCGGACAGGGTTACTTCAATTGCCGGCATCCCGTACAGGAAGATACTGCTGGACGATGATTATGCCAGGAATGAAAGCCTGAGGAATGGGCTGGATTTTGTTTTAAATTCGTCAGGATCAGCCTCTTTCGCGCGTGGCCATTACCTGTATGCGGTCAGAACCATGGCAGAGCATTCCGGGTATATGCTAACCGGAAACTTCGGAAGTGAACTGTTCCGGGCTGCCAACGTGAGGGGGGTGGTCTTTTCACCGAATCTTGTCGCCCTGTACAGCAACGGGAATCCCGATGAGGCTATGAAGATTATTATGAGCAGCCGGGAGTCAGGGTTTCTCAGAATGGAGAACTTTGGAGACGAGCTGGAGCAACTGAAAGATGACATCAGGACTCTCCCCTGCTACAGCAACGCCTGCAGGCATCTTACTCTAAACCAGCGATTCTACCTGTTTGTCTTTGAGGAGGCCTTCAGAAAATACTTCGGCGCCGAGATGGTCAATCAGTTCAGTTATCTCAGGAACAGGACTCCATATGTTGATCCTCAGTTTTTAAAAACAATCCTTGGAACCGGCTTCGCGGGAGTATACTCCGATTTCTTCGAGCGTAATCCCTTCAGGAGGTACAAGGGTCAGGTACTTTATGCACACATAATAATGAAAGCCTACCCCGAACTGGGCCGGATTGTTACGGACAAGGGGTATTGTCCCAATGATCTGCTGACGCTTACAGGTAAGATAAAGGTTGTAAGGGGATATATGAGAAAGAAGGCAAACAAGGCCAGGGCCCTGCCGGATCCATACAGCGTAGACCGCGCCTTCAGCCATAACCTGGACTTTTTCAGGAAGATTCCGGTTGATTACGCGATCTTTAACCGGGATGCATTTGCAGACCCGGCATTCCTGAAGCCGGACGGACATCTGATCATGGCTCTAAGCCTATCCTTCGCGAAGGCGGCGGTGGAAGATAATGAGTTGTCAAATGCTATTTAAGGAGAAGTTCTGATGACCCGGTTCAGTATATTTTTGTCGGACACAATAAAAGGACAGAGCACCCTTCGCTACCTGAGGCTGTTTGAGAGGTTCAGGAATGCTTCCCGTGAGGAGACGGAGGAGTACCGCCTGCGTCGGCTGAAGCAGTTGCTGACGCACTGTGAGAAGCATGTTCCTTTTTACAGGGAGAGATTCAGGGAGTGCGGTTTTTCTGCAAAAGACTTTCACTCTGTGGAACAGCTGAAGAGTATTCCGCCGCTTACGAGGCAGGATCTCCAGGAGAAGTGGAAGGATCTCATTGCGGAAGGATACAGGGGGAGGAAGCTGTCCGCCGGATCATCAGGTGGCTCAACAGGGCAGCCCGTATCGTACAGGAAGGACAGTCACGCCACAAGTGCAGGGCAGGCAGCCCATCTGCTCGGCTGGTCACTGTCGGGCTGGAAGATGTCGATGAAGGGTCTGCATATTTGGGGTAATCCGACGACGGTAAACGAAGAGTGGACGCGCTTTTCGTCCAAACTTAAAGCAAGGATCTTCAGGCATCACAAGTTTCCGGCTTATACCCTGCATGACGGCACAAGGCTGCACGATCTTTACGAGCTCATCTGTAGGGAGAGATATGACTATATTGACGGCTATACAAATGCAATCTATCATTTTGCGGAATACCTGAAGAGCAACAATCTCTCATTCAGTCATCCCCTTAAGTACGTTCTTACAACTGCAGAAAACCTCCATGACTATCAGAGGAGAGCCATAGAGGAGACCATCGGGCCTGTTTATGACACCTATGGTTGCAGTGAGATAAACAGCATTGCCTTCGAGTGCGGCAAATGCGGGTTGTATCATATAATTGACCCGCATGTTCTTGTTGAGTTCGGTGAGTCGATAGATGAGGCCGGCAACCGCGAGCTCCTTGTCACTGACCTGGATAATTTCGCATTCCCGATGCTTCGTTACAGGAACGGTGACCTGGCCCGGCCGGCGGAGGGTGATTTGCCAGGATGCGATATCGGTTTTTCAAGGTTGAAGGCGATATCAGGCCGCGAGACCGACATAATAAAACTTCCTGACGGCGGGATGCTCTCAGTCCCGAGTTTCTTCGGCAGCATGCTCCTGAAAAAGGTGAAGGGGCTGAAACAGTACCAGGTTGAGAAGGTGGAAGATAATTTGCTGCACATCAACCTGGTAACGAACGAAAGATTTTCCGCCGAGGATATGGGTATAATTGAATCGGCGCTGAAGGAGTATATCAGAGGGCGTATCGGCTATATTGTCAGGACTGTTGACTCTATTGATGTTTCAGGCAGCGGGAAGTTCAAGCTTGTAATTGACAGGACCAGGAACTAACCGGGCGCTGCTGCAATTACCAATGATGTGAGGGTACTTTTTGTTTCAAGTGGAAGGAACGGGAAACCGGGTGCTGTTGTGTTCAGCCAGGGAGAGTCGTTGCGGGCTGCGGGCATTACTGTTGACTACCTGCTTGCCGGTCCCCGGATGTCAGGTTATTTTTCTGCCATCCCGAAGATAAGAAGAGCATGGCGGAGGGGCAGATATGACCTTGTGCATGCCCATTACAGCCTGAGTGCCTTTACCGCATCTTTATCCGGACGTTTTCCCCTGGTTGTCTCACTGATGGGGTCAGATGTGTTTATGTCAGGACCGATAAGGCTGGTTATAAAAACTCTTTGCCGCTTCAGGTGGAACGCAACAATCGTCAAGTCGTTGCAGATGAAGGAGAAGCTAAAGCTTCCTGAAGCAGAAATAATACCGAATGGTGTCGACACCGAACTGTTTGTGCCTGTATCGAGGGTGACGGCAAAGGAACATATCGGATTTCCTGTTTCACGGAAGATGGTTCTGTTCGGATCATCGGCCGGCCGTCCTGAGAAGAATCCCGGTCTGGCGAGAAGGGCATTTGACATATTAGATGACCCGGCGGCAGATTTCCGGTATCTCTCAGGTCTGGCGCACAGCGAAGTTCCATGGCATATTAATGCGGCTGATGTATTGTTACTTACATCGTCATGGGAGGGGAGTCCGAATGTGATCAAGGAGGCTATGGCCTGTAACTGCCCTTTCGTCTGCACTGATGCAGGAGATGTGGCGATGCTGACCGGAGGAACGGAGGGATGTTATATCGCTTTGCATGATGCAGAGGATGTTGCGGCAAAACTGCGGGCAGCCCTTGATTTCAAAGGCAGTACCCGGGGAAGGGAGAGGATCCTGGAGCTGGGACTCGATTCCGGCACGGTTGCGGAAAGAATAAAGTCAGTATATGAAAGAGTCGTCTCCTGACACTGCCGGCGGAGCAATAGTACTGGGAGGGCACGTTCAGGCTCTGGGGATAGTTAGGATACTCGGGAGAAGAGGTGTGCGCGTAACCGTAGTGGATGATACGTCCCGGTGTATCGCACGCAGATCCGTGTACTGCAGTGCGTTTCATCGCGTCAGCAATGAGAAGCTCACTGAGTTTCTGCTCGGGGCTGAGTGCATCAGAAAATACGGCGGCCGGGTCATCTTCCCGACAAACGACTATCATGTAATGCTCCTTTCATCGAACAGGGAGGAACTGAGCCGGTATTACAGGGTCAGCACTGACAGGGCTGAAGTTGTTGACCTCTTTTACAACAAGATCAATACTTACAGGCTTGCGGAAAAGACCGGCATTCCCATCCCGCTGACTTTTTATCCCGGCAGGGAAGAGGATCTGGATGATCCCGCGATACCCTTTCCCTGTATTGTCAAGCCTGCCGTGATGTTTGATTTTTACAGGAAGGCGGGCAAAAAGGTTTTCCTGTGCAGAGACCGCGAAGAGCTCAGGGCCTTCTACAGAAAAGCACTTCATATCATCCCTGCGTCAGAGATAATAATACAGGAGGTTATCCCCGGAGACGGGCGCAACCAGTTTTCTGCCTGCTTTCTGTGTATTGAAGGCAAAATCTTTGTAAAACTAACGGCATGCCGCATGCGTCAGCATCCGGTAGATTTCGGGAATGCAACAACGTATGCTGAGGTAACGGACAGACCGGAGCCGGCCGTGTACGGAGAAATGCTTCTTGCTGCTGCCGGTTACAGCGGGCTCTGCGAAGTGGAATTCAAGAGAGACGCCAGGGACGGGACCTTTAAGCTGCTGGAGGTCAATCCACGTACATGGAAATGGCATGCAATAGCAGATAAAGCGGGCACACCATTCATACCTCTCCTGTATGATTACCTGAACGGCTCAGCGATCGAACCCGTCAGAGGGCAGAGGCAGGCATCCTTCTGTCATGCCGCCACCGACATACCCGTCAGGCTGGCCCTGCTTCTGAGAGGTGCCGGTTACTGGAACAGGAAGATGCCTCCGGTACAGGGTGCCGTCTGGTCATCGGATGATCCGGCCCCGTGGTTTTTCGAAAAGCTGTATCTTCCTGATCTTATAATAAACCGGTAGATGGAACCACTGAAAGGTTTTTTACTCATTTTCATTGCGTCACTTGCCATTGGCACCTTGCTTTATATGTATCTGAGGCACAAGACAAGGATCGGTACAAGATACCTGTGGACTGACAATCCCGCTGTGTCACTGACGGCGGCCTTGACGGTATTTCTTCTTCTGCGGCCGCACGCAACCGGATGGTGGTTGTTATCATTAGTCCTTCTGGCAGGTCTGGTTCTCTTTTTTGCCTTCATCCTTACAATGGTGCGATTCTGGCGGGTGCCCCGCAGGAGAGTTGCGGCCGGCCCGGGGCAGATAGTCTCTCCCGCTGATGGTAAGATAATATATATAAGGAAGATAACAGGAGGGGAGATCCCGGAGTCAGTAAAGGGTTCAAGAACCTCTAGGCTTGAGGAGCTCACGAAAACCACCCTTCTCAATGACGGCGGATGGCACATCGGGATCAATATGACTCCCTTCGATGTGCACAAGAACTGTGCTCCCATACACGGCGAGGTCATCCTTAACCGTCATTTCAACGGCAAATTCCTGTCGCTGAAGGATGACGCATCGCGAAGCGAGAATGAAAGGAACACCTGGGTGATTGCAAACAACGAGGTTAAGGTGGGTGTGGTACAGATTGCGTCCAGGCTGGTGAGGCGTATCGATGCCTATGTCAGGGAAGGAGCCACTGTAAGGCAGGGAGAATGGATCGGGATGATCCGTTTCGGCAGCCAGGTGGATGTGATCCTTCCTCCGGATTACAGGGTGACAGTTGTTGCCGGCCGGCAGGTCTATGCTGCAGAAACCATTATCGCTGAGAAGGAATGAAGATACTGATTGATATTGGCCATCCGGCACATGTGCATCTCTTCCGCAACTTCCATTCCGAAATGAAGCTGCGGGGTCATGAGATTACAGTTACGGTAAAGGAGATTGCATCAGCAAGGCAGTTGCTGGATTTATACGGCATTCCGTACGTTACTCTCGGATCAAAATCGGACAGCATTTTGGGGAAGGCAGTAAATCAGCTGATGTACGACATTCGGATGCTAAGGCTTGTGAGAAGGGAACGGATAAATCTTGGGATAGGCTCTACTCCGACTATTGCACACGTCTCGCGGCTCTCGGGCATGAAATCTGTAATGCTTGATGATGATGACGATGCCGTGGAGCCTCTGATGACGGCATTCGGCCACCCTTTTACAGATCTTGTGGTTTCGCCTGATTCACTCAGGGGAAACAGAAAAAAGAAGGAGACTCTCTTCTATCCCGGCTATCACGAGCTGGCCTACCTCCATCCGAACCGGTTCATCCCTGATCCATCTGTTCCGGCTGAAGCCGGGATAAGGGCAGGTGAAAAGTACTTCGTCTTGAGGTTCAATGCATTCAAAGCACATCATGACAAGGGAGCCGCCGGTCTGAGCCTGGTGCAGAAGATGCAGCTTGTTCGCCTGCTTGAGGGTTACGGCAGGGTTATCATAACAACAGAGAAGGAGATCCCGCAGGAACTCGCCGGATACAGGCTGACGGTATCACCGAAAAACATACACTCGCTTATCTATTATTCAGCCCTGTTTGTAGGTGACAGCCAGACAATGGCTTCCGAGGCTGCTGTTATGGGTGTCCCTTCACTCAGGTGCAACAGTTTTGCCGGGCGTCTCTCATCACTTGAAGAGGAGGAAAAGAAATACAGGCTGACATTCGCATTCACACCGCTGGAATTTGACAGGCTTCTTGACAGGATAAAGGAGCTCCTCTCCCTCCCGGACCTGAAGGAAGAGTGGCAGGCCAGACGAATGGTGATGCTTGCTGACAAGATTGATGTTACATCACTTCTGGTCTGGCTGGCAGAGGGTTATCCCGCCTCCGCCGTGACGGCTTTGCAGAATCCTGGCATCCTGAGGCAGTTCGGGAAGGTACCTGTGTCATGACAGGGTGAAAGAAACAATCATGCAATTCACGCGTTAAAGCAATCAATGACATCAAACAACGCAACTAAATGAAAAATTACGCAATAATTCTGCTGACATCTTTTTCAATGTTCATGGCATTGGGGGAGATTCACGCCCAGCCCGGGTTGACGGGCATGATTCCGGGGCATGACTATGCCGGCTTGTCGGGCATGGCTCCGGGACATGATTATGCAGGGTTGGATGGCATGGCTCCGGGACACGGGTTTCACGGGATGCACGGGAAAAAGTATCAGGGAGACGACGGTTACAGGAACTATCTGGTTACCGACTCTGCCTATGTCTACCGGTGGGACCCGGTTACCTCTGACTGGCAGCTGTACCAGGTCCAGCATTACAGTTATTCCGGTGGAAGGCTCAGTGAACTGCTGACAAGAAATTATTCAACGGGAGCCAACGTTGCTCTTTCGGTATACACCTACAATCCAGACGGCAGGGCAGAGGCTTCAACCAATTATTCATGGGTGGGTGAATGGGTGCCGTCGACGAGGTACATGAATGAATATGACAGTCAGGGGAAGCTGACATCGTTAAGACTTCAGAAATGGGCCGGTGGTTCATGGACCGAGGAGAGGTTGCAGCAGAACTATCAATATGACAGCTCTAACAGGGCCATAGGGTATGAAACAATTTACTGGAGAAGCAATGCCTGGACGTTGCCAACAGTGAGCGAGCTTTCCTATAATGCTCTCGGACAACTTGAGTACCATCTTGCCACAAGACCCGGAGGTGCCATTGATTACCGGATAGTATATGAATACAATGACCTGGGATCGATGATCCAGTTCTATACTCAGTATCCTGCGGGAGGTGGTTGGAGCAACTGGAACCTGCGTTCTTTCCATTATGACGGTTGCGGAGAGAGGAGATACCAGATCCAGTATACAGGGCGTGGGCCCGACTGGATCCCTTCAACGAAGACGGAATTCTTTACATCGTTCAGCGTTGACACCTGGCCCGGAAAGAAGGTGCCTGTCTGCCACAAGGGTCATACGATATGGGTTGCAGCAGAAGCCGTTCCTGCACACCTGAGGCACGGTGACTGCATAGGTGAATGCGCCGGGGAGGATGAAAAACATAGTGAAACGAAGGGCGGAGCACCTTTCTCTGTCTATCCCAACCCTGCCCGCGAGACCATTACAGTCAGGTTTGAAAATGACTGCAACTGTACCGGCAGGAGGATCGATCTGACTGACTTTGCAGGTAACCTGATCAAATCATACAAAGTCAGTGATGACTTTCAACTGGTCATTGACAGGGGCAATCTGAGGCCCGGGAAGTACTTCATAAGGCTGGCAGGCCGGGAGGTATTCACAATCCCGGTTGTCCTGGAATAAGAGTTTCCACTTAAAGGTCAGAACGTCGTCAGGAATCTCTTGACGACGTTTTTTGTGTTTTGCCATGCCAGTTCACTGACCCACGGCAGGAAAGAGTTATTCCATCGCTGGGGGTGCAGTGTAATCATTATCACGGGAGGAAGGGTCCCGGTTTCCGCAGCTTTTATAATATCGAAGGTTGTCCTGTAGCGGTATTCTGTTGCTACAGCTCCCTGAAAACCACCACTCGCCGCGGAAGGACTCCCGTTGCCAGACGGAACCCTGTCTCTGACGCTGTATTTTTCGCCGTCCCATCGTCTTCCGGTATCAGTGAGGTAATGAACCATCCGGAAGTCCGTGTCGAGGTAAGCCTCGGCTTCAATCCCGTAATCCCTGTAACTGTATTTCTCCCATAGCTTCCTGTTGTCATGCCGTGACAGCGGGCTGCCGTGCATGCAAATTGTTGTAACGGGAGCCAGACGGCGAAGCTTTGCCAGGTTATTCTCAAATAGGGTGATTGCCTTCTGGTAGTCACCTTTTGCGGCTGCGAGATCTTCATAGTGATAGCCTGTCTCATGACCGAGGCGGCTGATTTCCCTGATAACAGTTTCGTTGAAGCTTCCCGGAACAGTCCGGAAATAGTAAGTGCCGGTAATTCCCATCCCGGATTCCATCTGTGCACACAACAGTGCATTTTCAGGTTTCGCATCAATGTCATGCCTCAGAATCACAGCCGGGGAGGAGGTTTTATGAAGGTATCCGGCTACAGATTTAAAGTGATAACCGGCTGATTGCAAGGTATAAAGAAGCAACTTAAGGGTGTCTGTGGTGAAATCTCTCATGGACTCTGGTCAGAATCAAAAATACAAAATTTAGAGTGTGAATGAAGCGCAATAGTTAGGTTGAAAGTAGTATCGGGCACATTAAAACAGCCATAATTCGAATAAAATGAATCCAATCACTAAATAAATCGTTAAACAATTAGTTTCTAATATTAAATGTATGGAACGACAGAGTAGCCTTAATAACGGACTTAAAGTCATATGACTGTACGGTTGAGGTTACTTTTTGGATTGTTAACAACAGACTCTGATATGAATAGCTCCCCCGATTTGAACTGTTTAAGCGGACGGGTACGGATTGCCCTGAAAGCGCTTTTATCGGTCCTGGTCCTGTTTTTGCCGGTTATGATTCTGAACTCGCAACCGGTCTGGGTACCAACCACCCCGTCGGTCGGGGCTCCGGGCCCGGTTACGATACCGATCAACTATGGCATTGACCGGGCGGGAACGGTTTATATCATCGTTCTTAATTACAATAACCCGAACCAGCAGGCTCCGACTACTGTCAGGGCACAGGCTGTCAATCCGACTCTCCCGGCTGTTGTTTATAACGCTGTGGTACCCATTGCAGGTGCCAACATCAATGCTGTTCTTCAGAATATTGCAGCAAATCTTGCCCCCGGAACGTACCACACGATATATCTTGTTGCAGCTGATGCCTCAAATGTTCTGATGGCTACTTCGGTGAGACTCAATGCAACCACTCTTCCCTGTCCGAAAATCCAGCTGTTCAACTTCTTCGGGAACCTGGGTGAGTGTGTGAACCTGGGAGCACAGGGGATGTTCCAGGTGGCTCCTCTCGGAGTGCTGCCAACAGGTATACTGGCGGGAAGTACCTGGACTGTTGACTGGGGTGACGGGTCTCCGGTCTGGACCTATACCTCCACTGCTGACAATGACCTGCCCCCGGTGCAGTTGCATAGTTTCTCATCCACAACCAACTGCGCCTATGTTGGTACCTGGACTGTCAAGAACCCCTGTAATGAGTTTTACGCTGCACAGGGGGTCTTCGTGGTTCACGGACGCGACATACCTGCTGACGGTGACGGCCTCCTGGAACTGCAGGAGACAACTACCGGCGATGTTGATATTGTCTATGTCTGCGAAGGGAGCGAGCACAATCTTGTGCTCAGGGATGTGAGTATCTGGAACTGCCAGAATCCGAACGTACCGCCACCACTTAACCCGTCAGACTATGACAATGAATCACCAAGGACAATTCAGTTTGTCTACGGTGAGACGCCGGCAGGCGCTGTCATGAACACTATCACTGGTGATGTATATATTGGCGGATCAAATCCTGCAACGGGTGCAAACGGATTTGTCGGACCTGTTATCGGTCCCCTGAACCCGCCCAACCCCGGTACCCTCACCGATGTAATAACTATCCCGGCAACATGTCAGGCCGGAGAGAGATTCTATGTATACATCAAGGACTGGAACAAGTGTAATCCGTTTACGGACGAGAACACGGACTATGTGTTTGAACAGTTTATAATAGAAGTCATTGATGCGCCCCCGGCACCGGCAGTAGACACCCCGCAGCTCTACTGCTTTGGCGGTGTGGCTCCCACACTTACCGCTACTATCAGCCTTGCAGGAAACACTCTTAACTGGTATGACGACGCAGCCCTCACCACTTTGCTCCATACCGGCACTACCTATACCCATGGCATCACCGCATCGGGCAGCTATGACTTTTATGTGACCGAGACCAGTGGCGTTAACGGGTGCGAAGGTCCGCCGTCAAGGATAGACCTTATTATCAGGGAGGAACTCTCAAGGCCTGGTATTGTTTCAGGACCAGCCGAGGTTTGTATCAATGCCACCGGACAGGTTTTTTCCGTGGCAAACAATCCTCCGACAATGCCAATTGGCGGTACTACCGAATATGTATGGAGTGTGCCTGCCGGATGGACTATAACCGGAGGTCAGGGTACCCGGCAGATTACAGTTGATGTCGGCGGCACTGCCGGCAGCAGGACTGTCAGTGTAATCAACAGGTATACAAGCGATCCGCGGTGTCCTTCACCTTCAAGGACCTTTGCAGTCACAGTCAGTCCGCTTTCTGTGGGCGGTACTGTTGCCGGAACCTCACCAATCTGTATAGGGTCACCGGTAACACTTACCCTGTCAGGGCATACCGGCACCGTACAACGATGGGAGAGAAGGCTTTTACCCTCGGCCACCTGGACCAATGTGGCAAATACCACTACAACATATACTTATACACCTGGATCAATAGGAACATGGGAATTCAGGGCTCTTGTAAGGAGCGGTTCATGTTCTGATGCCTATTCTTCTGTATACAGTGTCCAGGTTGATCCGACCTCCGTCGGATGAACCACCTGCGGCCTCATCCCGCCTATTTGCAACACCCCGACGGGCAATATAACCCTATCCGGTCACACTGGAAATGTTGTGCGCTGGCAATACAGGCGCAACGCAGGCACATGGAACAATATTGCAAACACTACTACTACCCTGAACTATACCCCGACCAACTCCGGCACTTATGATTTCAGGGCAGAGGTAAGAAGCGGTTCATGCCCTTCTATATATTCAACTCTTACAACAATCACGGTCAATCCCGCCTCTGTAGGCGGTGCGGTCAACGGTGGTACGACGCCTATCTGTCTCGGATCGCCGACAGGCGACATGACCCTCAGCGGCCATACCGGGACGGTAGTCAGGTGGCAGCGCAGGCTTGGGGCCGGCGCATGGTCAGACATCGCCAACACGACCACTACCTATAACGATACTCCGCCCTCAGCAGGAACCTGGCAGTACCGGGCAGAAGTCCAGAGCGGCGTCTGCTCATCGATCTATTCCACTGCGAGATCCATTGTTGTCACTCCTCCTTCTGTGGGTGGCTCAGTAACAGGTGGAACAACACCTCTTTGTCCCGGAGTAAATACCGGCGTAATGACTCTCTCCGGTCATACCGGAGCCATCGTGAGGTGGGAAAAGCGGGTTGACGGAGGTTCATGGAGCACGATATCAAATACTACCGCAACCTATTCGGAGGTACCCTCTTCATCAGGAACGTGGGAGTACCGGGCCTTTGTTCAGAATTCACCCTGCTCGGGAGAGTACTCTTCAGTACGGACAATCGTTGTCAGGCCGGAGTACACAGCCCAGCTTCATGATGACATAAGCATATGCAACAACACCTCCGCCAATTTCAACATTATCCTATCAGGAGGCGTCTCTCCCTATACAATTAATTATACACGGAATGGCGTTGCCCAGACACAGCTAGGTGGCTACATCAGCGGAACCAATGTCTCTACCGGGGTACTTACAACGGGTAGCTATGTCTATATTCTCACCTCGGTGGTTGATGCAAACGGCTGTAGCGCACAGTCGCTGGGAACATCAATCACGGTGACAGTAGGTGCAGCCCTTACCGGGGCAACAATCAGCGGAAGCGGCAACGGATGCGACGGTGCTGCCAGCTGGATCGCCCTCAATGTGAGCGGTGGTGCTCCGCCATACAGGGTCACATATACCCTTGACGGCGGGGCCAATACCCTTTATTCAGGCTATAACAACGGAGATCATATCAACCTTGGGACACTGGGTGTGGGCAGTCACACAGTTCATATTGTGTCGATACAGGATGCATGCAACAACTTTGTTCCCACCCTTCCCGCGATTTATCTGTTCAATATCAATGCATTACCCGATGCCAGCGCAACGGTCAACAATACTGATGCAATCTGCAGCGGCGGCGCAACTGACATAGTTCTGCAGTCAACTGTTCCGTCTACCAATTTTACCTGGACGGTTTCGAATGCTCCGGCAGTTACCTGGACAACTGCACCGGCAGGCGGTACAAGGAACAATGGAAACAACACCTCCATTGCCCAGACCCTGGCGCACAGTTCAACATCACCGACTACAGTTACTTATACAATCACCCCTGCCGGACCGCTTCCGACATCCTGTCCCGGCCCGGCAATCACACGGACGGTGGTTGTCAATCCTTCGGCGCAGGTCAATGACCCCGCCAACCAGGTTCACTGCGGCGGGGATGCTGTACCAGTGCTTAACTTCTCTACAAACCGCACAGGCGGTACGACCACCTATGCATGGAGCAACAATAACACTGCAATTGGACTCGGAGCCAACGGCAGCGGACCGCTTCCGGCATTCACAGCCACAAATGGCGGTACAGCGCCCATAACTGCAACGGTAACAGTAACCCCGACATTCACGAATGCCGGGCAGAGTTGTCCGGGCACCCCCCAGACCTTCACAATCACAGTCAACCCGTCGGCACAGGTCAATGATCCGGCTGACCAGGTTCACTGCAACTCCGCAGCAGTACCGGCGCTGACATTTACAACCAGCCGCACCGGAGGCACAACAACCTATGCATGGACCAACAGCAACACAGCAATAGGCCTTGCCGGCAGCGGCAGCGGTCCGCTTCCGGCATTCACAGCCACCAACAGCGGTACGGCACCGATAAGCGCCACAATCACTGTCACACCTACCTTCGCCAATGGAGGAGAGAGCTGTCCGGGTACAGCCCAGACATTTACAATCACAGTCAACCCGTCGGCACAGGTCAATGATCCTGCCAACCAGGTTCACTGTAGTGGCGCAGCAGTTCCGGTTCTGAACTTTGGCACTGACCGTACCGGTGGTACCACAACCTATGCATGGACCAACAGCAATACTGCGATCGGCTTTGCCGGCAGCGGCAGCGGTCCTCTTCCGGCATTCACCGCCACCAACGGCGGCACAGCGCCGATAAGCGCCACAATCACGGTTACTCCTACATTCAGTAACGGCGGCCAGAATTGTGCAGGCACTCCACAGACCTTTACGATCACCGTCAACCCGTCGGCACAGGTCAATGACCCGGCTGACCAGGTGAGATGCAACAATGCAGCGGTGCCGGCACTTACATTCACCACAAACCGCACCGGCGGAACCACAACCTATGCATGGACCAACAGCAATACAGCGATAGGTCTTATTGCCGGCGGAACCGGCGGCCTGCCGGCCTTTACTGCTACAAACGGAGGAACAGCACCGATCAGCGCCACAATCACAGTCACCCCGACTTACTCCAACGGCGGGCAGAGCTGTGCAGGCACAGCGCAGACATTCACGATTACAGTGAATCCTTCGGCACAGGTCGATGACCCGGCTGCTCAGGTTCACTGCAACGGTGATGCCGTTTCAGCATTTACCTTTACCACCGATCGCACCGGCGGCACAACCACCTACGCATGGACCAACAGCAACAGCTCGATAGGACTTGCTGCCAGCGGCAGCGGCCCGCTTCCGGCTTTCACCGCAACCAACGGCGGTACAGCGCCTGTTACATCAACTGTAACCGTTACCCCGACATTCTCTAACGGGGGACAGAGCTGTTCCGGAACACCGCAGACATTCACGATAACCGTCAACCCGACCCCGGCGCTGAACAGCAACCTCACCCCGCCGGACGTGTGCAGCAATTCGCTGTTCACTTACACACCGACTTCACTGACGGCAGGAACCAACTTCTCGTGGACCAGGCTTGCTGCTGCAGGGATCACCCCCGCAGGGCCGGTGACCGGCACAAACGGTGTCAGCGAGACGCTTCGCAACCTTACATCATCAACGATTGCAGTGACATACGAATATGTCCTCACTGCCAACGGCTGTTCACATACCCAGAATGTTGTCGTCAATATCAAACCTGAGCCGGTAATTTCAAACCAGTCGGCCTCCGTCTGTTCCGGCGAGACACTGACACATCATATCCTGCTTGACAACTTCGTCAATCCGGGTGACAATGTAACTTTCACCTGGCCGGCGCCGGTTCTCTCCGGAGGACTTTCAGGCGGCAGCGCCAGAACGGTACCCTCATCGGCTGACATGACAGGTACGTTTGTCAATACTTCCGGTCTGGCCGAAACGGCAACCTATACAGTCACACCCGTTTATAACGGTTGTATCGGTGAGCCGAAGATAATTGTGGTCACCGTAGGTTCACAGCCTGTGCTTGCCAATCTTGACATGTTTGCCTGCAGTGCAGTTCCCACGGGACTTGTAATGGCCGTTGCACCGACATCATCGCCTGCAACGACATATGATATTGCTTCAATAAATGCACAGGCTGGTCTTGTTGCCGGTGCTGGAAACGTGTTGGCTGCAAACGGCATTGCCGATGCCAGCTATCTTGCCAATGACACTTTCACCAATGAGAGCGGCGTCAACCGAACCGTTACCTACCGCATACGGCCCGTATTCGGGGCTACATGTATCGGCGACTGGGTTGATGTTGTGGTTACAATCAGGCCCCAGCCGGTAATTGTTCCCGGTCAGAATGAAACGGTTTGTTCGAATGTACCCGCTTCGCTTGAGATACTTCTGTTGCCGCCGAACACCCCTGCAGGCAGCACATTCAGCTGGCCGCTGCCGGTGATGTCCGACGGATCCACGCAGGGTACGACAGGCGCAAATGTTGCAGCCGATCCTGCAGGTACGCCTCACATAACCGATACCTTCGAAAATTACGGTATCACCCCGATAACCGCAACCTATACCGTGACCCCCTACAGCTCCTTCGGCTGTGCCGGGACACCGGTTGATGTTGTAATCACGGTCAATCCCGAGCCTGCCGCCCCGGTCATCACCGGTGATGACATGCTCTGCACGAATCAGACCAATGTAATATATACTATACCTCTTACTCCCGGTTCATCATACACCTGGACCGTCCCTGCATCTGTAGGCACTAAGGTCTTTGATGCCAACTCCAACGCAATCATAATCAATGCAGCGGCAGTCGCTGGCAGCGGTACCATTACCGTTACCGAGACCAACAGCTTCGGCTGCTCCGGTCCGGCAGGATCGTTTGATGTTGATGTGATGGCACCGGCACCGGTGTCCGTCGTAGCCGGAGATGACATTGTATGCGCACTTGAGACTGGAGTTTACTCAGTTCCGGATAACGCGGGATCGATCTATACATGGACTCTCCCGACAGGAGCCGCCCTGATCGGCGATCCCTCGGCCGCATCGATTACGGTCACATTCGGCACAATCAGCGGCAACATCACTGTCCGCGAGGTCAATGCAGCCGGCTGTATCACGAATCATACCCCGCTGCCGGTGACAGTCAGGCCATTGCCAACGGCTGTCATCAGCAACAGCGGCACTGTATGTATCGAGGATACCCACCCGGTAAACATCACCCTGACGGGCGCCGCACCATGGGTTCTGGTTTATGCAATCAACGGCGTTGACCAGCCTGCAGTAAATATTGCAGCAAGCCCGCATACCCTCAATGCAACCTCTTCAGGCAACTACACCGTCACAAGCGTGACTGACGCCAATGGCTGCACAAATTCGGGTATCGGTAATGCAACCGTCTCATACTGGCCTGTTCCGACTGCCACAATCAGCGGCACCACGGCCGTATGTGCCGGTCAGAGCGCAACGCTGACGATATCGCTCACAGGCGCCGCTCCGTATGACTTCATATATACTGACGGAGCAACATCGGTAACAGTTACTAATCACCCGGTCAACATCTATACGTTCACTGTGACTCCGGCTGCGGCAGTGACCTATACCCTGGTCTCGATGGAGGACAACAATGGCTGTAACGGAAATATCTCCGGAACTGCCACTGTCACTATCAATGCCCAGCCCGTACTGGCATTTGCCGTCACTGACCTGCAGTGCAACGGTGACAACAGCGGTGCAATCAACCTGACTGTTTCCGGCTCTGCCTCGAACAGCTTCTCATGGCTCGGTCCTGACGGGTTCACGGCAGGCACTGAGGACATAGCAGGAGTGAAGGCCGGTCTCTACAATGTGACTGTCACCAGCGGTGACGGCTGCGTTGCCAGCGGCCAGGCCACGGTCTTCCAGCCCGATGTGCTTACGCTCTCATCAACCGGCAACATGGTTCTGCTTTGCAACGGTGATCCCACGGGCGCCGGCAGCTTCACCGCCGCCGGGGGGACTGCTCCCTATACGTTCACCACGCTGGTGAATACGGCAGGAGCCACCCTCACTTCCGCACCGTCATCTGTTGCAGTCACTGATGCCGGCGGCGGCACCATCACCGTCCGGGTCACTGACGCGCACAACTGCACCGCGGAGGCAACTATTATCGTGACGGAGCCGCCGGCCCTCAGCCTGGCCTCAACCGTCACGAATGTCAGCTGCTTCGGAGGCAACAACGGAGCCATCATAATATCCGTCACCGGCGGCACCGCACCTTATATATATGCATGGACAGCCTCCGGCGGTGGCAGCGGCATCACTGCCGGCGCCCCGAACCAGGGCGGCCTGACGGCAGGAACCTATGACCTCACCGTCACCGACGCCAACGGATGCGATATTACCGGCACCTGGACGATCACGCAGCCGACGGCTATTGTTGTCACGGCATCTGCCGATGACAATCTTATCGGCACCTGCTCGTCGGCACAGCTGACAGCAACGGTCACCGGCGGCGTCGAGCCTGCCGGCGGATACCTCTACAGCTGGTCGCCCGCATCTGGACTCAGTGCAACAAACATCTCCAACCCGGTTGCCACCCCGGCATCAACAACAACATATACGGTCACCGTCACCGACGCCAACGGATGTGTCAGGACCGCATCGGTTACCGTTGATGTAGCTCCGGTGCTGACAGCAGTGGCCTTCGCTGATGATAACCTTATCGGCGCATGCCCCGCCTCGCAGACGCAGCTTCATGTCAATGTCAACGGCGGCGAGGCACCTTACAGCTTCAGCTGGATGCCTGCGGCCGGTCTGAGCGATGCGGCTATCCGTGAGCCAATGGCGAAGCCGATGGCTACAACGGTTTACACCGTCACGGTTACCGACGCCAACGGTTGTACAGTCACGGCAAACGTCACTGTCAACGTTGCTCCAGAGCTCGACGTCACGGCCACTGTCGATGACAACCTGATCGGCACCTGCCCCACGAGCGTGGCACATCTCAGTGCAACTGCCACAGGTGGCGAAGGAGCATATACCTACCTCTGGGACAACGCCGGCACACTCAGCAGTGCCACAAACGCAGCACCGACGGCCAAACCGCTCACAACCACCACCTATACGGTTACAGTAACTGACGCCAACGGCTGCACAGATCTTGCCACAGTCACAGTCAACGTGGCTCCTGACCTGGCTGTAACAGCTTCGGCAGACGACCTCTTCATAGGAACCTGCCCGACATCGGTATCGCACCTCGATGCAACAGTCCTGGGCGGCGAACCGGGCTACACCTACAGGTGGACGCCACTCACCGGCCTTGATGACAGCAACATTAAGACTCCGACCGCCAAGCCGGCGGTGACAACCACCTATACAGTCACTGTCACTGACGCCAACGGCTGTACTGCCACCTCGAACATTACAATCACAGTCCGCCCGGCACTTACGCTGACGCTGGCGGTTGATGACAGTTCGATAGGCACCTGCCCCGGCTCGGAGGCACATATCACCTCCACTGCAGGAGGCGGCGAACCTGGATACACTTACCTGTGGACCCCGGCAGCAGGCCTCAGCAGCGACACTGATCCCAACCCGACGGCCAAGCCTGCAGTCACCACCACATATACACTTACGGTGACTGACCAGAACGGCTGTTCAATCTCAAGGGATATAACAGTGAACGTTGTATCGCCCCTCACCGTCACTGCCTCGGCAGCAGATCCGCTGATAGGCACCTGCCCCACCTCCAACACCACCCTCAACGCGGTGGCTCTTGGCGGAGAGCCGGGTTACACCTACAGCTGGCTGCCTGCAGCAGGACTTGACAACCCGTCGATACAGAAGCCGCTGGCCAAGCCTCTCGTGACAACCACCTACACCGTCACCGTCACAGACAACAACGGATGTACGGCAACGGCCGATGTGACTGTCACTGTCGCTCCCGACCTTACAGCTTTAGCCACCGTCGATGACGGCATCATAGGCACCTGTCCCACCTCGGTGGCCCATCTCGATGTCACCGCCAGCGGCGGCGAACCGGGATACACCTACCTGTGGGCTCCCGTGGCCGGTCTGAGTGATCCGAACAGCAAGACCCCGACAGCCAAACCGTCGGCTACAACCACCTATATTGTTACAGTGACTGACGCCAACGGCTGTCAGACCACTGCAAGCATTGAGGTAATAGTTGCTCCGGTACTTAATGTCACCGTCTCGGCTGACGACTATAATATAGGTACCTGTCCCACCTCCGATGCACAGCTCACAGCCAGTGCATCAGGCGGTGAACCGGGCTATACTTATCTCTGGTCTCCGGCCGCCGGCCTCAGCGATGCAACCATCGCCAACCCGACAGCCAAGCCGGCAGTGACTACAAGCTATACCGTGCTTGTGACGGATGTAAACGGTTGTACCGCAACGGCATCGCTGACAATAACAGTTGCTCCAGTGCTTGCTGCAACGGCCACGGTCAGTGACCCGAATATCGGCACCTGCCCGACATCGCAGACCACCCTGGATGTGATTGTAACCGGCGGAGAACCGGGGTACACCTACCTCTGGGCGCCTGCAACCGGACTCAGCGATGTCACAAGTAAAACCCCGACGGCCAAGCCTGCAGTCACCACCACCTATACAGTTACCGTGACTGACAACAACGGCTGCCAGACCACAGCGCCTGTAACCGTCAACGTTCTTCCCGATCTCGTTGTAACGGCAACTGCTGATGATCTTCTTATCGGCACATGTCCCACATCAAGGTCGAATCTCGGTGCAACGGTCACGGGCGGTGAACCCGGCTACACCTACAGCTGGGCGCCTGCAACGGGCCTCAACAACCCGTATGTGAGCAATCCGATAGCCAAACCGTTGGTCACAACCACCTATACGGTGACTGTCACTGACGCCAACGGCTGCCAGGCAACGGATGACATAACAATCACAGTTGCTCCGGACCTCAGTGTATCAGCTACGGCTGATGATGATATCCTCAGCACCTGCCCGACTTCCATGGCACAGATCACTGCCACGGCCCTCGGAGGAGAGGAACTGTCCGGCGGCGGTTACACCTGGAGCTGGGCACCTTCCGCAGGCCTGAGTGCAACAAATATTCCTAATCCAGTTGCCAAGCCGGCATCAACGACCACCTACACCGTTACCGTCACCGACGCCAACGGCTGTACTGCAGTCAATACAATCACAATCGAGGTTCGTCCTCCGCTGGCAGCAATTGCCACGGCAACCGATTACCTTATCGGTGACTGCCCCGCATCCACAACCACCCTCGACGTCAGTGTCACAGGAGGAGAGCTGCCATACGCTTACAGCTGGGCTCCGGCCGCATCGCTCAATGATGCCACCGCGAAGAGTCCCGTTGCCAAACCGGCAGTCAACACAACCTACACTGTCACAGTTACTGACGCCAACGGCTGCACCGTCACAGCAACGGTAACAATCAACATCGCACCGCCTCTTACGGCTACTGCAGCGGTTGATGACGACCCGATAGGTGCATGCCC
Source organism: Bacteroidota bacterium (assembly GCA_023430725.1). Taxonomy (GTDB): domain Bacteria; phylum Bacteroidota; class Bacteroidia; order Bacteroidales; family VadinHA17; genus SR-FBR-E99. The sequence continues at coordinate 33,144 of JAEYZD010000163.1, forward strand.
GACCTCTGTTGCTCATCTGAGCACCACGGTCAGCGGCGGCGAGGGAGCTTACACTTACCTGTGGGACAATGCCGGAACGCTGGATGACGCCACCAGGGCCAATCCTGCCGCGAAACCTGCAGTCTCAACACTCTACACCGTCACCGTCACTGACGCAAACGGCTGTCAGACAACGGCACAGGTGCAGGTCAACGTGGCTCCAGACCTTACGGTTACAGCCACAGTTGATGATGATATCATCGGCGCATGCCCCACCTCTGTTGCCACTCTTACGGCCACAGGTGCCGGCGGCGAGCTGCTTCTGTCGGGTGACTATATATACAACTGGTCACCTGCTGCAGGACTCAACTACACGAATGTCCAGAGCCCGGTAGCCAAGCCGGCAGTGACAACCATCTACACTGTCACAATCACTGACAGGAACGGATGTACAGCTTCGGACCAGATTACGATCACCGTGATGCCTCCGATAGCACTGACAACCACGCCGGCTGTCTATGCAGGCGGGTACAATGTCACCTGCAACGGTGCTTCCGACGGCGCCATCGATCTTGAGGTCACTGGCGGCGAGGCTCCCTTTGCATATGCATGGAGCGGTCCTTCGGGATTCACAGCCATAACCCAGGATATCTCCGGACTGTTTGCCGGAACCTACACAGTAACAGTCACTGACGCCAACAACTGTGCATCGACGACCACGGTTGTGCTGCTTGAGCCGGCCGTACTGACCCTTGGCAGGACTCCCGATGTGGTTCTCGCATGCTTTGGTGATGCGACAGCCACCGGCTCCTTCTCGGTATCCGGAGGAACGGCACCTTATGTTATAAGCGTCATTACCAATACGTCCGGGGCAACCGTGAACATCACCGGCACATCGCTCTCCTTCATCGGAGGCGCAGCAGGTGAAGTAACGGCCGGTGTTGTTGATGCAAACAGCTGCTCGGCACAGGCCACAATCATGATAACGCAGCCGCTGCAACTTATGCCGGGCTCCGTCAACGGAGACCAGGAGGTATGTTACCAGGGAAACCCGACGCCTCTGAATGAGGTGACGGCACCGTCAGGTGGTCCTGCAACGATACTCTTCCAGTGGGAGCGCAGCCTCGATGGAGGAACCGCCTGGAGCGACGTATCAGGAGCCAACATGGCATCGTACGATCCGCCCGCAGGGATACTACAGACAACCCACTTCCGCCGCCGTGTCAACTCGGCATCATGTGATCCCGCATACAGCGACACCGTTGTTGTTACGGTCAATCCGCTGCCGGTGGCATCAATCGCCGGAACAGGATTTGTATGCCCGGGTGATGCTGCAACAGTAACAGTGACTATTACCACGGGGGAAACACCCTTCACGGTAGTGCTCAGCGACGGAACCACAGTCAGCAACTACAGCAGCGGTAACCCGATAACTGTCAATCCGCTTGTCACAACAACCTATACTATCACATCTGTGACCGACAACAACGGTTGCGCCGTGGCAGCGCCGCACGCAAATATTACCGGCTCTGCTACGATTGATGTCAAGGTTGTTCCCGGAATAGCCGTACAGCCTCTCAGCGTCACCGTCTGCGAAGATGATGTGGCTACCTTTATCACCGATGCAGGCGGAACCACCAACCCGCACTACCAGTGGTATGTTGACAGCGGTTCGGGCATGACCCTCATGCCGGGCGAGACAGCAGCCACGCTCAGTGTCACCGCAACCAGCTCGATGAACGGTTACGAATACCAGGCTGAGATTTCAGGTGACTGTCCCGTTCCCGTACTGTCAGACATAGTGACTCTCACCGTTAACGAGAAGCCCGAGATCATCACCCAGCCGGCAGATGTAACACTTTGTTCAGGTGAGGATGCAATCTTCACGGTTGATGCAGGTGTCACAACCAACCCTGTATACCAGTGGTATGTTGACTCTGGCAGTGGCTGGACTCCCGCAACGGGAGCACGCTACCAGGGTGCCAATACAGCCATGCTTACCGTGGTGAGCGCCCTCGAGATGATGTCAGGCTACCAGTATATGGTAAGGGTTTCAGGAACCTGCACACCGTATATCGAGTCAATACCTGTCACCCTTACGGTGACCAGGCAGGCCGAGATAACCCAGCATCCTGTCAGCCTCACGCTCTGCGAAGGCCAGGCAGCCACTTTCACTGTCAATGCAGGCCTTACGACGAGCCCGTCATACCAGTGGGAGATCAGTTCTGACGGCGGCGCCACCTGGGCACCGATAGCAGGCGCCACAACCGCGACCTATACAATAGCGGCAGTGGTTACCGCAGACAACAACACCGCCTACAGGGCCGTTGTCAGCAGCACCTGCGGATCGAGCGTCACATCTCTGCCGGCATTCCTGACAGTCAATGAGCTGCCGGAGATAACTGACCAGCCTGATGATGTTGTCATCTGCGAATACGCCATTGCCGACTTCATTGTCGACGCCGGTGTGACCACAGGTGCAGCTTACAGATGGCAGCGCAGCATTGACGGCGGCACCTCATGGAACAACCTGACGGAGACCGCAACATACTTTGGTGTATCAACAATGAACCTGAAGGTCAACGGTACGAACAGGATGATGAACGGCGACATGTTCCGGGTGATAATATCCGGCACCTGTACGCCTCCCGACACATCAGCTGCTGCACTCCTGACGGTCAACACCGCACCTGAGATACTTGCACAGCCTGTTGCCGCAACTATCTGCGAGAACACAAACACCGCCTTTAACGTGTCAGCGCAGGGGACTGCCCTGACCTACCAGTGGTTTGTTGACAGCGGCAGCGGCTTCACCGCAGTCACCAACGGCGGAGTCTATTCAGGTGCAACAACGAATACACTCACACTGACAACCGTACCGCGGACATATGATAACTACAGGTACCGCGTTGAGGTTGAAGGGACATGCGCGCCGAAGGCAATCTCGCAGACGGTGCTGCTCGATGTCTCGATTGAGACAATCATTACGCAGCAGCCTGCAGACTCGGCAATATGCGAATTCATGACCGCAGCCTTTACGGCACTTGCTGACGGAGCCAACCTGACATACCAGTGGCAGGCCTTCACCGGCGGTGTCTGGACCGATCTTACAAACAGCGGCATTTACATGGGAGTGAAGACACCCACACTGATGGTCTTCGGCCCGTCGCGCACAATGGATGGCACCCGTCACAGGGTTGTCATCGGAGGCGACTGCTCGGCTGACCTGATATCTGACGAGGCTGTCCTCACTGTTTACACTGCACCTGAACTGTCTGATCATCCTGACGAATTCAGGGGTTGTCCGGCAGGCAGCGCAACCTTCAGCGTGGCAGCCGCAGGCACCGGCCTGGTCTACCAGTGGCAGGTCAACAGCGGAGCAGGCTTCGTGAACGTGACGGACAATGCAACTTACTCAGGCACCGCAACACCCACGCTTACAGTAAATAACCTCGATCTCTCGATGAACGGTTATCTTATAAGGGTGGTTGTCTCCGGCACCTGTCTGCCTCCTGTCACAAGCTCGTTTGCTCCTCTCAGGGTTTACATGGAGCCTTCGATTATATCCGAGCCGGCTGATGCCGAGGTGTGCGACCTCTCAGGAGCCATCTTCTACTCACAGGTGTTCAACACCGGTGCAGGAGAGACGACAGTATGGCAGGTCAACCAGGGCGCAGGCTGGAACAACCTTAGCGACGGTCCTGTCTACCAGGGGACTCAGACACCTCAGCTGGTGATAACGAGCGCCACAACCGCGATGAACGGATGGCATTTCAGGCTTGAGATCACAGGGCCGTGCGGGCTGTATTACACCCGCGAGGCACTGCTGACTGTCAATGCATGGCCAACGGCACAGATAGAGCCTGTTGACACACTGCTCGTCTGCGGCGGCGTACCCACGCAGCTGCACGGACATCCGGCAGGAGGTTCTGGCGTATATGCATCCCACAGGTGGTTCGGGGACATTGGTCCGCTTAACCAGTTCAACATAGAGAACCCGGTGTTCAACACCTCAATGGCCGGCTATTACAGGCTGATCTACCAGGTGACTGACAGTAAGGGGTGCGTAGGCTTGGACACTCTCGTGGTGGAAGTCGAAAAACCTGTGGCCATGTTCACGGCCGATGTCCCATCGGGATGCCAGCCGCTGACGGTGAACTTCACAAACGGCTCATCGGGTTACACATCGCTTCTCTGGGACTTCGGCGACGGCCAGACTTCGACGGAAGTCAGCCCGGCACACACCTATACAAATGCAGGTCCTGCACTCGATTACCGCACCGTGCGGCTGGAGGTCACCTCGGCGAACGGATGTGTCTCATCGATGGAACAGAATATCACTATCTACCCGGAGATACTTTCTGACTTCGTAATAAGTGAAGACACAATCTGCTCCGGCGAGAGCGTCATGTTCTCGCTGCAGCCAGGCGCCTTCAGGTACTACTGGAACTACGGCGACGGATTCCAGGAGACCGGCTCGAACATCATAAGCCATGTCTTCTTCAATACCACAACCGCACCGGTGACATTCAACGTCACCCTCAGGACGGAGTCGTTCTTCGGCTGTATCAGCGAGACAACTCAGCCCGTTGTGGTTTACCCGACGCCGATACCGGCTTATATTGCCACGCCGGCATCGCAGGTATTCCCGGCTGCCACTGTCACCTTCACGAACAACACCAATCCGGGCACATGGACCTGGCTGTGGAACTTCGATGACGGCAACACATCGTCTGACATGTCGCCGGTACATACCTACGGAGCGCCGGGTGACTTCGACGTAAGTCTGACTGTAAGCAACGGTGTCTGCGCCGAAGAGGTCGTGCATACGATCAGGGTGCTGCCCACACCGCCGATAGCCAGCTTTGACTCTATCCCGTCAGGCTGCCAGCCGTGGAACGTGATTGTAAACAACACATCGCTCTATGCTACAACCTATTACTGGGACTTTGGCGACGGACATACGTCGAACGCCAGGAATCCGAACTACACCTATGTGCAGGCCGGTACCTACCAGGTGACCCTTACAGTCACCGGTCCCGGCGGACAGGATACTGAATCGCAGATAGTTCATGTCTATCCCGGCCCGAGGGCTTACTTCGACGTCTCACCCGCGAAGGTGTATGTCAATGACGAGGAGGTAAGGCTGTTCAACCTCACCGAGGGTGGCGACAGCTTCATCTGGGAGTTTGGTGACGGCGACACATCGCATCTGCGTGATCCGTACCACAAGTACACCACGGAGGGTATCTATGACATAACACTTCATGCTTACTCGGTCAACGGGTGCTATGACACCTATGTGATGTCTCCCGCAGTGACAGTGGAACCTTTCGGTGACCTGGTCTTTGCATCGGTCTTCAAGCCCAACCTTGAGGGTCCGATAGAGATAGACGAGCTGCCGAACAGCGGTGAGGCCATGGATATGTTCTTCTTCCCGCCAATCAGGGAGACTGTGTATGAGTATCACATGCAGGTATTCAACAGGTGGGGAACGCTGATATTCGAGACGTTTGACATCAACAGGCCGTGGAACGGTTACTACAAGGGCAAGCTATGCCAGCAGGGGGTCTATGTTTGGCTCGTTGAGGGCAAGTATGCCAACGGCAGGCCGTTCAAGAAGGCGGGTGATATCACGCTGCTGCACTGATAGCATAATAGTCTGATTAACCGGAAGAGGCGTCCTGAGTGGCGCCTTTTCTGTTTGTCGGCAGAAGTGCAGATAATGTGATGTGTTGGATAATGCCTGTAGGGTATCAAGAACTGTAGAATGTGGGCCCCACCTGCGCGCGCCCCGGGGGGGTTCTTTTGTAGCATGATTATACAATTCTTCCACCTCTACGAGGTGGGGCAGTTACCCGGTACCAGTGTACAATTCTTCCACCTCTACGAGGTGGGGCAGTTACCCGGTACCAGTGTACAATTTTTCCACCCTGTGAGGTGGGGGGCAGTTAACTGGCATAAGTGTACAATTCCTCTACCTCTACGAGGTGGGGCAGTTACCCGGCACCAGTGTACAATTTTTCCACCCTGTGAGGTGGGGGCAGTTACCCGGTACCAGTGTACAATTCTTCCACCTCTACGAGGTAGAGGTTGCGGTCTAGTTGAACGGTTTATCTGAGAACGGTGATGAGAACGGGCTGTCAGGCTGGCTGTCGCCAGCTCCCCTTCTCCTTCCCGGAGGATGAGGCGGAGCAGCTGTCATCATGACCAGGGAGATGGAGTTGTCAAGCTCAATACGGATAACCGCCGGCCTGACGTATCTTCTCTTCTTCCCCCTCATATTTTCTTTTATAACGCGGCTCAAATATAACCTCTTTGATATTTAAACTCCATAACACTTTTCAACTGTGAATGTTTCGTTATTCACATTGACTCTCACCTTGCAAGAAACACCTTTTCGAGATATCTCTTCGCACCTGCGGTAACCTCCACAATAATGAGGTTGCCAGCGTTGCCGGGGAAGTATTCATTGAGCTCCCCTGAGTTAAAACGCTCATTGTCCGATGCTAGTATAGTCCTGCCGGTGATATCATATATTCTTACTGTTCCGCTGACCCCGTCCCAATCGCTGCCCTGCGGGAGGATGCATATCCTTCCGGGGGTTGAGTAGATCCGAAGTGAGCTTTCAGTTTTTATTTCGGGTTTCTCCTCTTCTGTGACCGTGGCAGCCTTGATTTCGGCCGGGATCACTGTCAGCGTGAAGCGTCCGGCGATTGTGCCGGCGGTTGCAGTGAAAGCATATTCTGAAGCGGTTGTCATATCCGTGGTCCTGCCTGTCAGGGCGTCTGTAAGGATGAACCTGTAATCACCGGTGTTCTGCAACTGGGTACGCGTGATCCTGAAGGTTCCTGTCTCAGGGATTTCGAGGGTGACCGGTATGGGGGTCCTCTGCGACGGCCAGGGGATTGAGTTGATTGAATAGTTCTCGCCCTTAAGCACAGAGTAGAGTCTCATACGTTCCTTCAGGTGTGTAAACGGCTTTCCCGCATCGAGGTGACCGTCAAATCCAAGGGTGGCCTCAGGGTCAAACCTGATAACCATCTCATCGCGGGCCGCAGCCGAGGAGAGTGTCAGCCTGAGCAGCGGTATCTGTTCTGCCGACTTGAACCTGGGGGCATCATTGTGTTCCCTGGCACTGTCAGCAATGGTAATATATGTGTCTACCGACCTTGTACGTACGAAGAACCCCTGCAGCGGTGCTATGTGAGCTGTGGCGCCATTGGTGCCGACCCCCATCACGTATGAGGCTTCCTCTCCGGAACTGGTACGGATGTAATAGCCGTGTCTGATCAGTTTATGTTCATGTGAATAGGCCACCCGGTCCCAGTTGATTCCGCAGGTAAGCGAGTTCCCGATCAGTGAATATCCAAACATGGCGGTGTCCTTGCCCGAGCCGCCGAAGGGAAGGTCTATCCTGCCGATCGAGGTGGTGAGCGACTTGAGGTTCCGGTAGGTCATTGTTACATCGGTTGCCACGCTGACATCATAACCTTCCTTCGCGGTCAGGTTGCTGAACGGCGTGGTGCCGCCATATCCGTCGTGCCACTGCCACCCTTCGACTATGTCAGATATTACTTTGGTTTCGTCATACCGCACCAGTAACTCGGGTTCTATGTCGGTAAAGACTGTCTTTGAAACCGTGGTCGGGGCAGCAATATAGTGCCACCAATCGCCCGTCGGTCCCGAGGTGAGGAAATGTCCGATATTGAGATTCCCGGCGCTGCCGGAATAGCTGTTTGTCATGAGCGATGCCTGGCCGGTGGCGTCTGAAAGCAGGTCTATTGTGCCGTTGTTTGTTATTGAAGAGAAGGTTGCCTTCGACCCCGGTTGCATTATCATCTGCAGCCCTGCATTAAGTGTGAATGACGGTCCGGGAGCAGCGGTGGGATATGTTGCCGTTCCTGCCGGAATGACGACGTTGGTGCTGCCCGGGACGAAGCCAGCGTCCCAGTTGACCGGGTCGCCCCAGTTTGCATTGCCGCCGAGCCAGCGACTGTATATCATCTCGTAGGCGCCGATATCGGTTACATAGACCCGGCCGGAACCGATTATGTCTGTTGGAGGGACGTTCAGGCCTGAATAACTGTCAGCACCTGTATCCCGCAGGGGCGAAGCGAAAGCAATTGTAAGATCGCCCGTGGAGGGATCGGTGAAGTTCGGACCGTCGGCAGCCGTGTTGCTGCTGTTCAGTGTCAGGCAGCCAGCGTAGGTGTTACCCTCGATGGCGCAGAATTCGAAGACCGTGGTTGGGGTTCCTGACAGGGCTGTCTGTGACGGCCCGCCCCAAAAAATGGAGTTCACCACCTTTGCGTCGGGTGAATTCTCGAGATATATGCCCGCTCCGTCCCCGGCTGCAGAGGTGTTGTTTACAAATGTTGAGTTCACAATCACCGGTGATGAAGAGAATGCTGCGATGGCGCCACCTCTGACAAGAGCTGACGATGATGAGTTGTCATAGAATACACATGATGAAATAACCGGTGCAGAGCCTGCAGTCATGTAGATTGCCCCTCCGCTTTCAGTGGCACTGTTGCCGCTGATGACACTGTTGGAGACTGTGACGTTTGCCCCGGCCTCCAGGTATATCGCTCCCCCCTGTCTTGCCGCGGAGTTCCTTATTATGCTGTTGCTGATGTTTACAGTGCCTGAGCCGATATGGATTGCGCCACCGGTGTATGAGAATCTTGTGCGCATTCCGTTCTCAACGGTGACGTAACTGAAGTTGCTGGTTCCCGTTGAAGTCAGGAGGATATTGCCCCACAGATCGGAGCTCTCGCCGGCAATCATGTCACCGTCGGTATCACCCGTAATGAGAATACGCCTTGTGCCTGTCCCGGTTGCACTGATCCGCCCCGTACCGCTGATGACGATGCTTGCATACCTGCTCTTGCAGATAAGCCTCGAGGAGGGCATGAGAGTCAGGGTTCCGGCTGAAACTCCGAAGTTATTGTCGAAGTATTTTGTGCCTACGATTGTAAAGTCGCCTGACCCTATTCCCCGGTAGGGATTAGCAAACGTACCTGTACCTGTGATCTGCGCAGTCAGAGCAGGCACAAAAAAGCACGATACCAGTATCAACAGAAAGGTCCTTTTCATGACAGGTATTTATAAAGATATAACGACCCTGATGGCCAAATGTTTCAGACAGTAGTTATTTGAGCAAGCGGAAGTCGTTATTGCTCACAAAAGTAAGAATTCTGAGAGCTTTGTCAAGGGCAGTGATGTATTTATAAGAATAATCTGCAGAAGGGATTGATGCTGCTTCTTGTTATCTTTGTATATAACACCTTCGGATGTTGTCAAAATCCAATACAATACGGCGTGCGCTGCACCTGCTGTCGGAGAGTTCCGGCAGGGAGACGGCGCTCAGCATCATCATATTGATTGCCAGGGCGTTTCTACCGTTGCTGGCGGTGTTGCTGCTCGGTCACTACGTGGATCTTCTTACAGGGGAGGGATCAGCAAAGGTGACCCCTGAGACAGGGGCAACCCTTTCCGCCCTTACATGGCTCACCGTGATCATCGCACTGGCCCTGCTGGCCGATGACCTGCTTTCATATGCGGGCAATTACATAACAAAGCGGCACTCATACCTGCTTGAGGGGCATATCTCCTCCCTGATACACGCCCATTCTGGTCGCCTGGGGCTGAGGTTCTTCGAGGACCCGCTCTTCCATGACCGCCTCGAGAGGGCCGCGAGGGACATATCCTGGAGGCCGGCGGCCCTGATCGCCGATTTCATCATGCTGCTGCGCGGGGTGATTTCCTTCGCCGCGATGGCCTATGTCCTGAAAACATTCGGGCTGATCCCGCTGGTCATTCTGACCCTTGTTTTTATCCCTGTGCTTCTTGTGAGGGTACGCAATTCACGAAGGCTTTATGAGACCAGGAAGAGAGTCACTGCCGAGGCGAGACAGGCATCGTATTTCAGCTGGTTGATGACGGGTGAGAAGCCTGCAAGGGAGGTGAAGCTCTTCGACCTGGGTGGGTATTTCGACAGGCTCTTCCGGAAGCACTTCCGGGACTCCCGGGAGCCGGAACTGAAAACAGTCCGGAGAAACATTCTCCCCGAGAGCCTCTCTTCCCTGCTTAAGGTTGCAGCTTTTGCGGGGGTGGTGATTTACGCAACGGCGAAGTACCTCGGTGAATCCATCACAGCCGGTGAGCTGGCAATGTACCTGGTGGCTTTCAGGCAGGCCATGGTATACCTTCGCGATGCGGTAACCGGCTATTCGGGGATTGCCGAGAACAGGATCTTCCTGCAGGATCTCTTTATATTTTTCGATCTCAGACCCGATATGGCCGGCGAAGGTGCTGCTCCGGAGGCGGACTCTTTCAGTGAGCTTGCTGCGTCGAACATTACATTTACATATCCGGGCGCTTCCTGTCCTGCCCTTCGGGATGTCAGTGTGCGCATATCACGCGGTGAGAAGGTTGCAATCGTCGGTCCCAACGGGTCGGGCAAGACCACACTGGTGAAGCTGCTGTGCAGGCTTTATGATCCCGATGAGGGGCGAATCACGGTGAACGGAGCGGATGCAGCCACCGTGGCACCGGCGTCATACCGGAGACTCTTTTCGGTGGTGTTTCAGAATTTCATGCTCTATTATCTCAGTGCCGGTGATAACATCAGGCTGGGGGGGCAGGATGCCGTTGACGGCACCGAAGCTGTGCGGCGGGCCGCCGAAGCAACTGGTATCAGGGAACTGCTGGAGTCCCTCCCGGAGGGATATGATACGCAACTGGGGCATCACACCGAAGGGGGGCGCGAGCTCAGCTGGGGTGAGTGGCAGAAGATAGCCATCTCGAGGGCTGTTTACAGGAAATCGCCAGTGCTGATTCTCGATGAACCGTCATCATCGCTTGATGCCGATTCTGAGTATGAAATCTTCTCAGACCTGGGCCGCATCACCGAAGGACGTACGTGCATCTTCATCAGCCACCGGCTGTCAAATGTGCGCGATGCCGACCGTATTATCGTGCTTGACGGCGGCAGAATTGCCGAGACCGGCACACATGATGAGCTCATGGCGGCAGGAGGCAGGTATCATGCCATGTTCACAAGGCAGAAATCGATGTACAGATGAGTGACCCGGAAAATGAGCTGGTGAACAGGGTTAATGATGATCTTAAGGATTCTGTAGAACTTTTGCTGGTGCTGAGCAGGACTGAATTTTCAGGGGAGTTGCAGCGTAAGATCAACGCGGCGTTTGAATCATTCAGCTCATGGCAGCTCTTCGCCTCACTGGCCGTCAGGCATGGCGTGGCCGCGCTGGCGTGGCAGAACATAACGGATCTGGGCATGGCAGCCAGGATACCGGAAACGGAACGTACACTGCTGGAGGGATTAAGGTTCAAGGCGATTGCCCGCGTGGCATGGATCTCCGAAGCTGCTCACGGGGTTGTCTCGTTGCTGGAGCGTGAAGGTATCAGGGTGGTGCTGCTGAAGGGCCTCGCGC
>JAEYZD010000207.1 GCA_023430725.1 Bacteroidota bacterium
GTCTGGCCCGGTGCAATTTCGGTATCATACGGATACTCTCCTGACCTGAGGACAAGATTGCCTCCGTTGTACTTTGCATATGAGATGTCACGGAGCCTTGGGAAGCGCTGATGGCTGCCGTCGAGCAACAACTCGGGGTATCCGGCGAGGTAGCTCTCTATATGGCTGACAAGCTCGATGAACAGTCCGTTTGTAACGCCGGGCGAGAGTTCATAGAAGAGCTCAGACAGGTACCATGCACGGCCGGCAGTGTTGCGCATGAAGTAAACACCGGTCCTGGTGATTGTATCACCTTCATTCCTTATTCGGTTGCCAAACCATTCAAAGCAATTTGCCGCCTCTGAACCTGTCGCGGCAAGACTCAGTGGTGAATCATTGCGGCAGATGACGATGTTCAGGTCGTAATTCTCCCAGTACCCGTAAAAATAACCATCCTCGAGATACCTGTAAACCGCATTGATGTCTGAAGCAGTAATTTTCTCCCTGCTGACCATCTCTGCAAGGACGGTATCGCTTTCCAGAGCAGGCCACATGTCAATAAGCATCCCCTCTGCAACCATGTCATTGTCATTGGCCAGGGAAATTGCCATCACCTTCATGTTCCGGTCTTCCTTCTGATCTGAATATCTCAGGATGAGTGTGGTCGCATACATTCCCGTCAGCACTGAGAAGAGTACCATCAGTGATACCTCGGAATACGATCTTCTCTGCCAAACCATGATTGACAGCAACATGAGCAGCACCCAGACCAGGCTCCACGGACTGCACCCCGGGACAAGCAGGCATGTCAGTGGCAAGACCAGGGCAGTTACGCCGGTCACCGCCAGTATCCCGGCAACTGTCCACTCCCTCATCATCCTTGAGGCTCTCATGAAAAGTATTACCGGCACAGTCATCAGAATCATGACTGCAACGAACCCGGCAAGGCTCATAAAGGTCATGTCAAGTATGCGGAATGCCTCAAAGCTTATAGCCGAATTCAGTACAAGGTCCCTGAAGCAGGCTTCAGCAGCCAGGAACAGGATGAATCCGGCCAGCATCACCGAACCGGGGACAGCATACCTCATCAGCCCCTCTCCGGCCCACGGTTCATTGAATTTCCCGTTCCTGAAAATAAGTCTTATACCGGACAGAATCAGCAGACCCAGAAGCAGTGCATGTCCGACTGTTGGCATAAGCCTGCCGGCGGACCAGTGAAAGGGGGAGAAAAGTTCAGTTGACTCAACCGAAGGAGGCAGGCCTGTCAGGAGGATTACAGCATATATTACTATAAGTATTGCGAAGGCTACCGGCATGCCGGCTCTTCTGCCAGTCCTTTTGTCTATCCACCCGGAAGAGAGTACCACAAGTCTTACCAGCAGAAAGATTACCGCCAGCCAGAGCAGCACCGGAAGGATCAACATAACAGTATTGGGTTTCCTCTCGGGAAAGACCAGGCCGAAATGAAAATCATTCTCGGAACCCAGCACCTGATAAACCGAACCCTCTTCCTCAAAAGTGATCCTGGTCTCCTCGGGCAGCGGAAAAATTCCATTGAAGCCCGATTTTAAAATGTCATTTACTATCGGGTACTGCTTATAGACCTTTATCAGGGCAAGCAGCTCGTATCCGGGGAACTCGCGGTGCACCGGCACGAACCATCCGTTGCTGTAAAACACAGGCTTATGCTCATCAAAACCCTGTTCGTATATGACCGGGAAAGCGATGCTGTTGTCAGACCAGTATGCTGCACGCCCATCCCTGTATACAATAAGGGTGATGCCTTTTTTCAGAGCCACACTTCCGAGGGTATTCCTGAATAGCGATGCCGGGTCTCCTGTCTCCGTGATCGCCTCTTCAGTCCGGGCAAGCAGTGTCTCTGCCTCTCTCTCGAGGGAGGAGAGTTTTGCGTCAGCCCGTGTGGTGCGGATACGCCATTCCAGGCCACTGAAATAGAGCCCGTCAGCTGCTGCAGCCAGGGCGGCTGTAACCAGGAGGGCAATGAAAACAATCCTGATATTCTTAAGTCTTTCCTGCATGTTGCTATTCATGATGATAGGGATCACCGGCATTGACCGAGAGTACCCTGTAAAGCTGTTCTGCGAACAATAACCGTACCATCTGGTGCGAGAATGTAAGCTTTGAGAGTGATAAAAAATGATTCGCCCTCGAGGTGACAGCCGGGTCAAAACCATATGGCCCGCCAATCACAAAAACGATCCTTTTGGCGGAAAGCATCATCGCCCTGCGCAGCCACCCTGCCATCTCCAGTGTTGAATAAGCCTGCCCCCGCTCATCAAGAAGCACAACGTGATCCTCGGGTTTGAAGAATGCGAGCATCTTTTCGGATTCCCTGGATTTGACCCAATCTGCCGGACGACTACCGGGGTTTTTTACATCGGGCAGGGTAATGATCTCAAGACGGGCATATTTTGAGATTCTCTTCTCATATTCTGCCACCCCGTCCCTTATCCATGCCTGATCAGTCTTGCCCGTGAGCAGGAGAACCACCTTCATCACTTTTCCCGGTTATCATTGAGTAAAGCAAATATAGCAATTAAGCCCTTTTAAACCGGGAGCCGGAGGCCGATTATCAAAAGTGGTGCGCTTTTTGATATAAATGGTTAAATTTGCTTTGTCCCCGACACGGAAAGCATAAAGAAAACGAAATGAGAAAGAAGTTTTTGGCAACGGCAGGGTTGATGCTTGCAATCGTATTCTTACTTGCCGCCCAGGATCAGCCCAGGATACCTTCGGGTATTTCAATCGCATTCCGCACAGGAAGCGCAGCAGGGCTGTCCGAATACCTTAACGGCACGGTGGAACTGGTCCTTCCCGGCAAGGAAGACTTTTACAGCAAGAGTGTGGCCGAGACAATTCTTAAGGATTTCTTTACCCGATACCGCTCACGCGAATTTGTCATCAGACACCAGGGTGCCAGGGGCGATGCGCAGTACGCCATCGCCAACCTTGAAACCGACAAGGGCAAGTTCCGTGTCTATTTCCTCCTGAAAAAGGTCAACGGCAACCCGCTGATTCACCAGATAAGGATTGAAGCCGATAATGAATGACAATGATCTCAGGTCTTTTATTCTGAACGCCTTTGCCGAGGATACCGGCGGAGGTGATCACAGCTCACTTGCATCCATACCTTCTGACGCCACAGGACGCGCCAGGCTCCTGGTAAAGGAGGAGGGGATCATCTCAGGCCTTCGCGTTGCGCGCGAAGTATTCAGAGTGGCTGACCCTTCCCTCGGAGTAGAGATACTGCTTCGCGACGGCGACAGGGTTAAATATGGCGACATCGCCCTGACGGTGACCGGAAGAGTCCATCCAATCCTCCGCGCAGAAAGAATTGTCCTGAACATAATGCAAAGGATGAGCGGCATAGCCACTGCCACTGCTAAATATACCGAACTGATCAGTGACACCCGTGCACGCATCACCGACACACGCAAGACCACCCCGGGGATGAGGGCGCTGGAGAAGGAGGCCGTCAGGACAGGGGGCGGGGTGAACCACCGGATGGGTCTGTATGATATGATTATGCTCAAGGATAATCATGTCGATTATGCAGGCGGTATCGCGGCAGCTGTTGAAAGAACCAGGGAGTATCTGAAAAAACACTTCCTCGCACTGAAAATCGAGGTAGAAGCGAGAAACATAAAAGAGGTGAGGGAGATCCTTGACACCGGTGGCGTTGACCGTATCATGCTTGACAATTTTACAATCCCCGACACAAAGGAGGCCGTGGCACTCATTGCCGGACGGACGGAGACGGAGTCGTCAGGGGGAATCACCCTGGCCAACGTCAGGGATTATGCCCTGTGCGGCGTTGATTTCATTTCAATAGGGGCTCTGACCCACCATATAAAATCACTTGACATGAGCCTTAAAGCCTGCTGAAATATTCTTTTTTATGAGCGCCAGGGAAACGCTGATCACAAAGACAAACGGTTTAAGAAATGCTGTACTGCCCGGTTTTGACGGCGCAACCCTGGAAATGGTTGCCAGACATATCGTAAAAGGACTTTTCGGGCGGGGTGTGCTTGTAACACGGGCCTCATCCATCGCCTTTAACATGCTGATGGCCCTGCTGCCCGCAACAATTTTTCTCTTTACTCTCATCCCCTTTGTGCCTCTTCCCAATTTTCAGACTGAACTGGTGAAACTGTTTGAGAACTTCCTGCCGGTGGCGGCTTACAACCTGCTTGAAAGCACAATAGTTGATGTAATTACAAACAGGAGCGGAACACTGCTTGTTGTGATGTTCATTGCAACAATAATCTTCTCCACCAACGGGATCCATGCACTTATGCACGCTTTCAACATGTCAGTGCACGACTTCGTGAGCCGCTCCTGGCTGCAGCAGAGGAAGATCGCCATCATCATGCTGGTCTTCATCCTGATTTTGTTCTCGGCGGCTGCCGTACTGATCATTCTGAGCCGCTCGGTAGTTGACAGGCTGGTTGATATTGGGGTGCTTGAGATGAACCTCGTGTTCTATATAATAATGACCTTCAAGTGGCTGCTGATCATTGCAATGCTTTTCTTCGCCATATCCACCCTCTATTACCTTGTTCCGGCCAGGAAGAAGGATTTCCGCTACATCTCCCCCGGATCAATAGTTGCCACAAGCCTGTTTATCCTGACCTCGCTGGGTTTCTCCGCCTACGTCAACAATTTCGGACAGTACAATAAGCTGTACGGTTCAATAGGAACACTTATAGTCATATTGATCTGGCTATACCTGAATTCCGTAGCTCTGCTGGTGGGGTTTGAGCTGAATGTCAGCATCAGGGCCGCAACCTGCAACAGGAATTCGGCGAATCACTGATTACCCTGTGCCCTTGTCACGTAGATTCTTCGCTGGTCATTCCTGGCAGCCAGGTTCAGGAATGCATAGAGTTCCTTCGCCTTCTCACCCCGGTAGGTTCCCCTGTTGATCTTCAGCCTCCTCGTATATTGCAGGGAGCCGTCTTCGAGCCTTCTTACACTGCATTTATAGTAGCCGAAAGGACCCTCACTTATGACATCCTCCGGTAAAAACTCGGGCCTGTATTCCGGTGGGAGCCGATAGATTACAGAATCAATCTGAACCTCCATGTCATAAACCCTTGCTGCGATCGTATCAAAAGGCTGATAATCAAATGGATCAAGGCATGGTCTGAAATGGATCCTTGTTCCAGCCACAACGGCAAAATCGTTCAGCGTGAGGCCGAAAGAGAGCTCAGAGACCGGTTCAGATTCAATCTTTTCGGTGTATGATGCCGTGTCAGCACTGTATGACCCCAGCCCGAGACCCTGATTGATTATACGTTTCATCTCCGTCACTGTCTTCCCGTGGAAGATACGGTTTTCGTCAAAACCAATTCCGCCGGCAGTCATTGAAACATTACCGATTGAGGGGCCTCTCCTGTTAACCTTAATGACTGCGTCAGTCCTGAGGAAACTGTTGCTTAACCGCGGTGTGCGTACAAGCTTTCCCCCGTCGGGAGTTATAAGCAGAACATCACGGTCACAGGAAAAGGTGCCCAGATAGTTGAACGGGATTGTCTGGCTGGTGCATTCAAGCCATACGGTATCAGACTGCATCGGTACGCACAGGATGGCGTGGTTGAACTGGTTGGATACAAAGGAGGGTATTATGTACCGGTTGGTTCCGGCCCTGACAAGTGTGTAATGCGATTTGATGCCTGCCTCCTTCAGAATGGCATACATATAGTTCGCAAGCCCTTTGCAGTCGCCGTAACCCTTCTCCGATACCTCCGTTGCCGGAGCGGGTTTGTAACCGCCTATGCCCAGCTGGATCGATGCATAGCGGGTCCTCGACTGCATATAACGGAACAGTGCTTCTGTCTTCTCCCTGTCGCTATGCATCCCGGATGTAATCTCTGCGATCCGCTTCTTTTCAGCATCGCTTAGCTGGTCCATCCCCTGGTTCAGTTCCCAGGCCCACTCGCCGAAACTCTTCCATGAGCGCATGCTTCCCTTTATTGAACCAAACTCGAAGTCATCTGTTGCGGCCAGAAGGTACGGTGACCGGGAGAGCGCCAGCGGCGAGAAATACCACTTGCTGATTGCGGGAGTGTTCCGCTGAACCCAGGTATAGATAGTATTATCTTCGGTCCGTATGCTGTCAAACGATGCATTCATGTAATACTCCGAATAGCGGAACGGGATGTCATTTGGGATAATATACTGAACACCTGACTCTTCCACTGAAAGGTAAGGATCAGACTGGAATGTCCAGCTTTCAAGGTTCAGGGAACCGTTGATGTTCATGTCGTAATCAACCTCGATTGTGAAAGGGTACCGGTTAACTGGAAAAAGTATCCGTTTCATCCTTGCATCGGAGATGAATCCGCTCCCTTCGCTTACATCCATGATGGCTGAGCCGGGAACAGATTCGATATATTTTCCGTTCTCATCGTAAACGGAGGCGCTGATATTCTGAACTGTCCTGAACCTGTCATAGTAAATCTCAAAAAGACGGAGGTACTCCGCACTCTCATTCATGATTGTGATGACCGTGCGGTAGCTGGCCTTAGCCTTGCCGGCCGATTCTACAGTATAGATCATCTGGTGGGTCCGTACAACAGCCGCAGCATTTTCGCGCAAGGCGACGGGGATTGAATCAACCGAGAACCTGTAACCGAAAGCCCCGGCGGGAACCAGCAGCGACAGCAGTAACACAAGTAAATGCCTTTTCATCTTCATGACAGTCAAATCTCCTTCTTTAAAACTATTACTTCAGCCTGCTTGCGAATAATGTCAGAATAGAACTTCCTGATCGAGGAGTACCTCTCCGGGAGGTATGTGACAGTGGAGACGTGTATTTCAGAAGTGATTGTAATCATCCTGCCCTCGGCAGTTATATTGTAGGCAAAAGAGGCTCCCCCACCGTCCATCTGAATCATCACCTGCTGGGGCAGCTCTGCAACCTTCCAGCCGTCAGGGATCATAATCGTACAGCTGTATTTTCTCAGGTCTGGGCATGCAAGGTCAATCATGGATATCCGTTCTTCAGCATAGAACTCATTGGATTCCATCCTGCCTGTTAGAATCGGGTTCAGATACACTATTCCTGACCCGGCATCTGCGGCATTCCGGATAGTCAGCTTTATCCTTTCAGTGACAGGTTCCTCCAGTTTTTCAAGGTTTTCAAGTTCAAGAGCGGATATCCTCCAGTGTGAATTGGCGTCCTGGAAGAAATCACGGTATGTATCAGTGCCCTGCAATGAACAGAACTTCCTTACCATCCATGCATCATAGCTATCGTAGACATTCACTGCGGTACCGGCCAGATTGCCTGCCTCATCGAGTGCCAGGTCAAGGGTGACAGACTCACCGAAGTGTTCGCCGTTGTTCAGGTTCACCCAGTATCCGCCAAAGCTGCTGACCACCCAGCCCTGACCGTTAAGGCACTCTACCGGCAGCATGTTGAACGGACGGTGAGGGTCCGTTGCATCAACAAGATAATCCTTTCCGTCAGCCGTTGCTTTGACAACAACATGGTTGAACCTCCTAAGGAGAGCGAAAAACGGGTTCAGGAGACCGTGCTCACGTGTGCTCATTATGACCGGATCTGCCTGCAAACCTGCATACCGAAGCATGGAGAGCAGCATCAGGTTGATGTCAGCGGCATTGCCCCTCGCATCATTGTATACCTTTGACATTACCGCAGATGCAGTGAGGTCAGAATAACCGGTCCACATCATATACCCGGTAACCCAGCTGTAAATTCTCCTGAGGATTTCAGTTTCTGTACCTCCTGCAGCTTTAAGCTCCAGTGATTTCTTTTTTACTACCCCTGCCTTGTCGGTATATCCGCCGAAATCATCCCGCTCAAGCAATTTTTCAGAGAGCCTGCTGTATGTCGGTGAGACTTCCTCAAAATAATAACCGGGGACACTGATTTTGGAGAGCTCAAATCCTATACGTGCATAATAGTCTTCTGATCCGGTGCTGAACGGCTCCTCACGGTAGGCCGGGATCTCATTCCCTGTCCAGGTGCCCATGAATCCTTCAATCGTCGAGTTTCCAAAATAGACCCGCTTCTGCCCGCTTACGTACCTCACATGCGAGAGATCGCCACCTGTGAGGAATTTGTACTCGAAATATCCAGGGAACTCGACCTGGAACCTGCATCGCCTTACCGGAATATCCTGCTGGAACTCCATTGTATAAAGAGTAAATATATCCGGACTCTCGAGGGTGTATTTGTATTCAATCACCGTTCCGGGCCTGACATTCGGGACGGAGAACCTTAGAGTATTGCGGTATCGGGTCGTCTTTTCATAGTTCAGGCTCTTTTTGTCCACCTGACTCTGCACTATCTTCCCGTCCTCAAGGTTGTAGGCAGCGGCCTTCAACCCTAATATCTTTTCATCACTTGTGTATGGAAGCTCCACGTTGGCATAATCAAGCCCGTCAGTATTGAGGATCTTTATCCTTACATGGCATTCAGCAATGACGAGCAGTTTCTCGGCGGACCTCATGCTCACTGCCGCATGGTTCTCAAGAATGACGGCGTCAGCCGAGAGATCTGGTACATATTCAGCCATCTCCAGGTCCTCCCGGGGGATCTCGCCAAAGGAGATTTCCCTGATCTGCCCGTCAAGCATGATGCTTATTGACAGGAGTATCAGGGTCAGGGCATAATTCCGTAAAGTCATATATATACAATTTGTAATCTATTATTTACCTGTTTCTTTTGCAGGGTCATAGGCCCAAAAATCTGTGAGCGGGGTTCCAAAGTCATGACCTGATCCAAGGTATACTTTCCCGTCATATTCAAAAGAGAGGGGTCTGGATCTCGGACCCGGCTGTTCGTCCGTAAGGGCAGACCATTGATTCGTTAACGGGTCATATGAATAAACGTTCCAGTCTCCAATTTCACCATAACCGCAATAGACCTTCCCGTTGCAAACCGTATTCATATTATAACCGGCACTTGGCCCGGGATAATCAGCCCTTGGTTCCCATGAGTCAGTACCCGGATTATATTCCCATAAATTCCTCTGAAGGTCAATGGCAAAAAAGCGTCCGTTTACAGAAAAACCGTTGACCCCAAAGCACTCGAACGGAAGATCATTCAATCTGGACCATCCTCCTGAACTCAGATTATATTTCCAGAACTGTCTGACAAATTGATTGCTGTATGCTACGACTCCTCCTCCCGTAAAGAGCACAGAGTCTCCGTCCAAAATGAAAGTCTCCGTTTTCAATGCTTCCGGCGCATTTCCAACTGTTGAAAAAGACATACTGTTACGGTCAAACGCCAACAGGAATGATTCATCATAGGTACTCCCGATCAGATAGGCTTTGTCTTCCCTCACCACGGACTTCCCGAATAAGGCAATAACCGAATTGACAGTTCCCGCCGGAGAAAATGTTGAGGTGCCCGGATTAAACCTGTATACTGTCCTGGTCGAATAGTCCCTCGGGGCTATCACAAGTATTTCATCTCCGAAATCCATCATACAGTTCGCCTCAGTCATCGGAAGATCCGGCAGCCGACTCCAGGCTGCCAGGTTATCAAATTCAGCAGATGAGTTAACCCGGTGCCCGCAAATACTGAGAGAAAAAGGGGCTTTCCCTCCAGGAACAACAGGCATATGGAACCGTATTTCGCTCCTTGTGCTGCTCAAAACAGGCACTTCAACACCCTGAAAGGTGATTTTATTGAATTCATTTACCGTTGAAAAGTTCCGCCCTGTTATTGTAACCAGGGTGCCTTTGGTTCCTGACAGCGGACTGACTGAATAAATCTCCGGTTCCAGGATTGTCAGAACATCATCCGCAGATATAATGGATTCGGTGTAGCTCCTGTAGAGGTAGGCCCCAACCCTTCCTGAAGTATAGTCTCCTGACGGAACTATGGCTCTCATGATGTTCCCGCTAACTGAGATTACCTGCATTCCCTGGCCAATTGGAACAATCAGTGGGTAAGCAGCATAGCCGAGGTTTTCACCGGTAATTGTAAGAGTATCCCCGGGTGAAACTGATTGAGGGCTAAATGAGAGAACCCGGGGATTGGTAAGCACAAACGGTTCCCCGTATTCTGTGGTCCTTCCGGAGACCGAAACTGACAATCTGACTTCCCCGGTTATATTTCCTGCTGCTTCACATAAAATACTTGTTCGTGACACATAGATCCGTTTTGAAGGTTCATCATTAAACCTGACGGTTGTAAGATCTCTTATAAAATAATCACCTGTGATTGTAACATACCCGCCCGCATACTCAGTCATGGGAGTAACATTGTCTATCCTTGGATGAGGAAGGTCAAACTTCATGGCGGATATTGCCTCAAACTCACCATACCTGTAAGTTATGGGGACAGGAGCTTCAAGAAGAGATTGCGGAACAACGACTTTTATCGAATCCGTTGTAACCGATAGAACCTTGGCGGGATAACTCCCGAAGAGCACCTCTGTCTGTTGCAGATTTTTATTGAAGAAACCGTACAATGTGATCGTGTCCGGCCAAAAGCCAGTGACTGGAGAAAACCTCCCTAACAAAGGAGGAAGTACTGCAAACTGGCTGCCTGACATGAGTCTGGCTCCTTCAATATAAATCGATATGTTCATCGGATCCGGTCCGCCTGTCTGTGGTACAATTATCTTAACACTCCGGCCATCGAACTTCTTGACTTGCTTCAATTGAATATCACTCATAAAAAATTGAAGGTTATCGGCTGGCCTCAGATTCAGAATAAAGATTTCAACTGTGTCACCCCAGCGTGCACTCGTCGGAGCAAAAGACTCAATCACAGGAAGATCCACAATCAGATTCCCTGCAGTATAGTTGGTCCTGTTTCCGGAAACTTCAACACTGATAACGTTCTGAGGGGCTGACAGGCTATAAGGCACAATAACCTTAAGCAGTGTATCTGAGACCGGATTGCACAGAACGACTTTCTCTTCATTGAATCTTACAGTATTGGATGTGCTGACGAAGCTGAAGTTCCTCCCTCTGATTGTTACAGTATCACCCAGGAGAACCCGCCCGGGAGAGAAGCCGGTGATGACCGGACCCATGCTGCCGAGGCTCCGGAATTCAACGTTATTGCCGTATACAGTGTACTCTCCCGACTTCACGAACGCTGTAACCTTGTATGTGGCGCCCTCAGTCAGCGCTGACGAGATATCTGCCGAAAACCGGTCCGTACCCTCTGACGGGCCAAGATAAACCCTGTTGTCATAATCAATATTGGGAGTGCCCAATGACCAGGCGAAACCGTGCTCCGAGATAGTTCCATCGCCAGGCTCATAAATCTCCGCCTCAAACCTGGCACCCTCCGGGGTTATGTTTGTGACTTCAAGGGTCCTGATCCGAGGATAGTTCCTCTTTACAGCCTCATCCTCACAGCTTGCCACAAACAGGGCAAGAACTACAAGAAAGCATATGTAGTTGTACCTCATCATGTTATCTTTCTACTGATCAATTTGCGGATCATATTCCCAGAAATCATAGTAGTGATATATCTGACTGGCTCCGATGTAGATCTTCCCCCCGGAGGAAAATGAGAGAGCAAAAGGCCTGGGTGAGACTGCAACATTTGTGATCTGACTGTAGCTGCCTCCAACGGGGTCAAACGTGTAGAGACGGTTGTTAATTCCGGGATTCGCACGTTCATAAGAGCTGTCGTGATTGGTCTGATACCAGTCTCCAAAGCCTATATACCATTTACCGTCATTGACCATACTGACTCTTGCTCCAAACTGAAAACCAACCAGAAATTCAGATCCGTATGCAGGCGTATTCATAACAGTCTGGCTCCATGTATCTGTAAGGGGATGATACTCTAAAAGGTACTTTTGTTCGGAGGGAAATATAAATCCGACAAAGAACAGCCTGCCGTCAAGAAAAACCTGGTTTGAGGAGGCAGCTCTGTAAGGAAAGTCGGCCAGCCTGGTCCAGGAGTTGGTCGCAGGGCTGTACTTCCAGAAATCCCTGTACCAACTAGAACCTGTTGCCAGGTCTATCTTGCCGCTACCGGCATAGATGACAGAATCATCAGCAACCAGACACCGGTTCACACCGCCCACCCCGGGGAATGCCGGCAGCATTCTCAGGGTGAGGGAATCGGGATTGAAGACTTCGAATCCTCCCCCGGTTACCGATGTCCTGGCGCCAAGGATATACCCCTTACCGTTCAGCGTGCATGGTATCGGGTCAAGTATTGTAGAACTATAGGTGCCAGGTATCTTAGCAAATCCTTTCGTTGACGGATCAAACCGGTATATCTCCTTTGCATACAATCCGGTTTCTCCTCCCGTGATAACATATGCATCATCACCGAAATCAAGTACGCAGGCGTTCTCATACATAAAAGGCAGATTGTTAAGTTTCCGCCACGGACTGTTGTGTGTGTACTTTTGAGGGCATACATGGGTTCTCCCTCCTATTGTGACTTTAACTTCATGATCCCCTGCTGATATGACCGGAACCCTTACTTCCAGCTCAGTAGGTGACGATGATGTCACCACCGCTTCCGTTGATCCAAAAAATACTTTTGCAATGCCGAAGTTCGATCCGCTGATAACCAGCAGATCACCGGCACCCGCTGATATGGGGGTGAAACCTGAGATTGTAAAATCCTTAAGTTGCAGCTGGTCCGAAGCAGTAAATGAAGAGGTGAATGTATAGGGTGAATCTGAATAAACGTGTCTGGCAGTAACAGTATGATGGTCATACCTCATCCAGGACGGGATCACAAACCGGATCTCCTCATTGGTGGCGCTGGCCAGACTGACAATGTCATTTCCGAGCATGATCGTTACTCCGGGCCTCAGATCCGTTCCGGTAACAGTTACAGTATCTCCATAGGTGACATTCAGCGGGGTGACTCCCGTTATGATATGATTCGTGGCAGTGAACTGGTCTTCTGCAACCACTGTATGGCCAAGAGAGGTAACTGTTAAATTACATTTGCCATAGACATCCCCGGGCACATGACACTGGATGACTGTGTCACTTACGCTCCTGATTATGACAGGCCGGCCTCCAATGGCTGCAGTCAGGAAATCCTTCCTGAAATACCGGCCTCTGATTACCACCCGAACCCCGGAATATCCTGATTTTGGATCGAAGTCACTAATCCTCGGCTCCCGTAAATTAAAGCTCTCACTAAATTCACTCGCGAAGGGTTCGGATTCATACCTGACAGTTGTGACATACTCCGTCAGGTTATCTGGCACCCTGACAACAAGCGAATCACATGAAGAAGAGACAATCGGCGCTGTCTTGTCACCGAAAAAAACCTTGTTCCGTCCGGTCATGTAATTGAACCGGCCATACAGGGTGACCTGCGTACCCCATGTACCGATATACGTACTTAACGAATCTGCTTCAGGCGGGAGAAGTGTCAGACTTTGCGGAAATGAAAAAGGGAATGTCCTGTAGGACAGTGCTACGGAGCTGGTGGTAGTGTTGAGCTGACCAGGGATTACAAAGAATACTGAATCGTCATCGTACCTGACTGCTTTGCAAATCAGGTTACAGTTCAAAATCATCGCATCCGAGATCATATGCCCGAAAAAATTCAGGTAACGTCCATTAAAGACTATTGTATCACCCCAATATCCTGACACCGGGGTAAAACTGAAAAACTCAGGCGGATTAAACACCAGTTTATCCGCAGCAGTTGCGACATTTCCAAGGATGTTGACCGACAATGTATTCAATGGCTTCTGAACCTCTGGAGGAATAATGAACCTTAGTAGTGTATCGCTTGCGTAAAACGGTATACACATACGATCTTCAACGTAGATTCTGTCAGTAGAATTCCGGTGACTGAATTTTCTGCCTGTGACAGAGACGGTATCACCCCAGCCGGCAGCATGTGGGATGAAACCAGTTATTTCTGGAGCCCCGCTACCAAGACTCATGAATTTTATCCTTTCACCGTAAACCGTATAATCGCCTGCCCGGACAAAGGCACATACTTCATAACTCACCCCCTCTTCAAGTGTGGTTGTAACCACCGCTTCAAACTTGCCTGTCCCGCTAAAACTGCCCAGATAGACCCGCTCATCAACCGTCATGTCCGGCGAACTAATTGCCCAGGTGAATCCATGCTCTGTGATACCCACGTTACCTTCGTCATAGATCTCTGCAATAAATCTTACGCCATCCTTTGTAACATCTGTCACCTCGAGAGTCCTGATCCTGGGGTAATCCCTCTGAAATTCCTCGTCAGCGCAACCGCCTCCTGCGACAGCAAGTGCGGCAAGGCAGATAAGTGCGAAGTTTAGAACACGATCTATTTGAATAGATGACTTTGATGACGCCATACTCGCATTATCAGACACTGGTAAATTTAAAAAACATTTCGAATAGCCGGAACTAAAGATTATGTAAAATGCTCCACAACATAACCGGTACAAAAATTATTTGCTATGTTAGTAGTGTTCAATCCTGCATCACAATGAAACTGCGCCTGCTGTTAATTATTCTGAGTGTAACCTTGTGCTGTACAATCTCCGCCCAGTCTGAATTCATGAACGGTTACATAATTAAGAAAGACGGAAGTTACACCTACGGGCAACTAAAATACATCAGCAAAGGATTTACAGTGAAGGAGTGCGTTTTCAGGTGGTTTGACATCTCTTCGGAATATGTGTTCATGCCTGGTGACATCAAAGGCTTCGGCTTCTCCAATGGAATGAGGTTTCTTTCAGCTGACCTTGAAGGCCGGAAAGTCTTTGTCTCCTGCCTGACGGACAGTGAACTGGATCTTCTCTTTGATGGCAAAACTCTCTACCTGGATGGTCTTGACCTTAACATGGTACAGGTCGATGACGGAGCCGGAAGCATCAACTCAGCAGGAAAGATGGAGAGCTACAACGGTTACAGGCAACTTGTTGAGAAGCTCCCGGACCCTGAAAACAGGTTCACCCCGCCTGCTGACTTGTCACTGAAACCGGACAGGATGGCAGAGGCGATAGCCGCATGGAACAGAAGTCAGGGCCATGACGTTTCAGTCTTTCCGACAATAAATCCTTCAGGACTGTATGAGGAAATGCGTAACCTCGGTGCATACCTGGCCAATTACGGAGTGCTTGCAGGAGTGAATACTTCACAGTATTCAGCTAAAAAGGCAGACTACTATCTCAGCGGGTTTGTGCCTGAGATGGATTTCTTTGAAGTGGTTCCGTTGGTAGGCCTCTGGTACAACCGCCCGGTTTCAAGGGCTAATGACCTTCTTTCATTCAACGCAGAGCTAATGGCATTCAGGACAAATGTCTACATGTACGATGAGTTCACCAACTATGCCGGGGTCACAAGAAGCGATATAAATCTGAGCTATACGGGTATAAAATTACCCCTCTCCCTCAGGATCAGCATGGGAGAAGGGAGCCTGAAGCCCTTCTTCGGGCTTGGCGGATTCGGAATGATAAATCTCGGCGCCAGGTACAGCCGGAAGGGGGAGATCGAAAATACATCCCATGTTGTCAGACCTTTTTCTGATAACGACCTGCTGCTGAACAATTCAATGTTCGGCGCACTTGCCGGACTCGGAATCAGGAAGGAACTGAACCCCAAACAGAGCTTTTCACTTGAATTGAGGGCAGAAT
The DNA here is from genome assembly GCA_023430725.1 of Bacteroidota bacterium. Lineage (GTDB taxonomy): Bacteria > Bacteroidota > Bacteroidia > Bacteroidales > VadinHA17 > SR-FBR-E99. The sequence goes on from JAEYZD010000207.1 coordinate 15,567, forward strand.
ACGGATCAGGCATATATCACCGACAGGGAATATCCCAGAAAACCCTTAGCTTTAATATTATAGCCGGCATTGATTTTAGATGACTAATCGGGGTGTACTTCCGGGCTGCCGCCTTCAGGTATGTCACCTTCCGGGTTGCCGCCTTTCGTGCTGCCGCCGGTAAAAGGTCAGCAGCACCGGTAATACAGCTAACCGCAGTGCAGGTACTCCTTCACAAGTTTCGCGATGGCTTCGTTGTTGCCGTAAAGCTCCTCGCTGAGGCTCTTGTCATTGTATGACTTCAGCTTCGTTGCCAGGGCATCAATAACCCCTGCCGGGAAAATACCGTCCTTCTCAAAGTGGGCGCGCAGATTCAGCAGTGATTCAGCCGAATCCCAGCATGAAGCCGGAAGCGATTCCAGCTTCTTCGCTTCAGCCTTAGTCTTTTCCTTGAAGATGTTGTAGTTGACATAAAGCCTGTCGGCCATCTCAAGCGCCCCCGGCATCTCCAGTCCATGCTGTATCGCCACTGCAATCCCCGCCATAAGCAGGTAGATGTCAGCAGAGCCGTCGGGCGAACGAAGCTCAACAGTCTGCCTCGAGACCCTGTCTGCCTTGCCTGACGGTTCGGCAGGATTGGCATCATGTATCATATGCGAGGCACCCAGCCACCCGAGCGGAACCCTGACAAGTACCGACCGGTTGCGGTCACCCCAGCAGATGTTCGTCGGAGCCTCCTGGTGAGGTACGAGCCTGAGATATGATGTGGGAATAGTATTCCCGAATGCCGTCAGCCCCTTGCTGAGATCAAGGATGCCGGCAATCATCTTCTTTGCGGTGAGGCTGAGCCTGCCATCCTCTATCATCGCATTCTGACCGTCCTTCTCGAGCATCAGGTGGATATGCATCCCCGAACCGGCTTTGCCCACGGTGATCTTGGGCGCAAAACTGACCTCCACCCCGTACTTGTAGCCAAGCATCCGCAGTATCCACTTCGCTATAAGCAACTGTTCCACCGCCTCATCCAGAGGCACATGCAGAAATTCTATCTCATGCTGTTCGTAATCGTCTCCGTCCTTCGAGAAACTGCCGACCTCAGAGTGTCCGTACTTGATATGGCATCCCGCTCTTGCACACAGCTCGAGAGCCTCAACGCGCAGATCCTCGAACTTCGCAAAGGGCTTCGACTGGTGGTAGCCCTTCTGGTCGATCATGGGGTAGAGCGCTTCGCTCGAAGACCTAACATAGTACTCCAGCTCACCGAGAGCCCGTATAGTGAATCCCGTGGCGGCAGTGAACCTCGATATCGCTTTGCGGAGAATATATTCCGGAGAGCTCTCAAGAGGCCTTCCTTCCGAGTTGTAGAATGAACAGAGGATCTCAAGAGTGGGCGTCTGCGCAAACGGATTCACAAAGGCAGTGCGGTAACGCGGCATCACGTAGAGATCACTCGAGCCTGCCTCAATGAACGAAAACAGGCTGGAGCCGTCAACGCGCTCACCTGATGTGAGAATTGAAACAAGATGATCACGACTGTAGGGCACAAAGTTGAGCGACTTGAGCTTGCCGTCTCCGGCAGCATATCGGAAGTTGACCATCCTGATCCCCTTGGCCTCGATGAAACGGACAATGTCATCAGATGTGAACTGGTCGGCCGGTTTTCTCAGAAACTGTACAAGCTCGTTTCGGCTCATAAGTATGTCATTATTCATCATTTGTTTCTTTTAGGTCCGGCAAATGTAAAATTTTTTAGATGCAAAAAGCAAGAGGAAAATCAGAATTGAATGTGTCTGCGGATGTAACTGTCACATTGTGATATCTATTTTTTACTATTTTTGACGTTTGAGTTTTGAAAACGGATGAGGAAAGCGGTATTCATTACAGCCCTGATGATTCTTGCTTCATGCCAGCATGAGGAGAAGACTGAATGGTTCAATGCCGCAAAGGCGAAGGAGTACTTCAGTATTGTTGAGGAAGTTTGCAACAAGGACAACGGCCTCCTCTGGGGAGAAAACCTCTACGGTCCGGTAATGTATGTCGACAGCCGCAACAGGGCGCTGTACGCCAGCCAGCCTGACCCCGAGGGTCTTCTGAAACTTAAGGACGGCGTTTACGGAGGCATCCTCCCGAAGGAAAGGATCATCACAAATAATGTCCTCGAGTTCGGAGGGCTGAAGTATGCAATGGTGCCCCTTCCCGAAGCGGAAGACCGTTACCGCATGGTGACACGCACCGTACACAGCCTCTTTCACTGCTTCCAGGACAGGCACGGGCTGAAGCCCTCCACCTTCAGCACCAGGCACCTCAACGAGAAAAACGCCCGCCTCTACCTGAAACTCGAGTGGAAGGCTCTGACAAATGCAATACGGTCCGAGGGCGATGCCCGCAGCCAGGCCATCCGTGATGCACTGGTGTTCCGCGGAGCCAGACGCGAACTCTTCCCTGATGCAATAACTGACGAAAACAAGTTCGAGAACTACGAGGGGATAACAACGTTTACATACATCAAACTTTGCACCACCGGTCCTGAAGAACTGCGGACAAGAATCCTCGAATACCTCGACAGGATCTACCAGAACAGCTCCTATGCATGGGGCTACGGGTTTGTACACGGAGCGCTCTATGCCACACTGCTGAGCGACAAGGGTTTTGATTTCAAACAGATACAGACAACCGACTTTGACCTGGGCCGCGCTGCCCTCGAGGCATACGGCGTGACCCTGCCGGCAGTATGCCGCGATGTGGCCGGCTCACTTGCGTTCAATTATGACATTCAGGCAATCAGGGCAGAGGAGAGTGAGCGCGAGGCGATGATCAACGAAAACACCCGGCGCATTGTAACCACTTTCAATGAGAAACCGGTCCTGACAATCACAATGGAGAGTCCTAACTTCAGCTTCGAGCCGGAGGATATAGACTATCTTGACACCCTTGGGACTCTCTATGAGAAGCTGCGTGTCTCTGACAACTGGGGCAAGCTGGCAGTTGACAACGGTGGTGCGCTGCTCACAAATGATCTTCACACGCTGAGGGTAAGCGCAAAAGATTTCCTGATTGAGAGGAACCACATCTCAGGCGCCGGATGGCACCTGACACTTAACGAAGGATGGAATGCTGTGCCATCCGGTGATGGCAGCTACGTCATCAGCAAACAATAAATCCATTTACATAACGGATGATACCTGCCCGGTCTGCTTCACCCGACAGATCACGCCTGCTTGCCGGGTTGCGCGAAGATTACCTCCTGAGGTGTGCCAGGCTCTCGCGGATTGTTTCTATCCTGGCCCTTGAATCAGCCTCCTTCTTGCGCTCCATTGCCAGCACCTTCTCCGGGGCGTTGGCCACGAACTTCTCATTCGACAGCTTCTTCAGTACAGAATCAAGGAAACCCTCCTGGTAAACCAGTTCTTCCTCCAGCTTCCTGATCTCCTCCTCATGATCAACACCGTCGGTCAGGGGAACGAAGAACTCATGGGTCTGAATCCTGAAAGACGCGGCTCCCTCAACCTTTCCTTCAACCACCCGAATCTCAGACAGGTTGCACATGCGGATGATGACCGGGTCAAACTCTGTTCCGGTGGCACCCGGCGAGGCGCACAGAACAAGCTGCTCACGCATGGGGATATTTCTCTCCTTGCGGATTGCACGGACGGCTGTTACTATCTCGCGCACCGTATCAAACCGCTGAAGCATGCCGGCCTCAAAAGGTGCCGGAAGAGGCATCTTTTCAATCATGATGCTGCTCCCCTCCTGCCGCTCAGAGAGGCGCTGCCATATCTCTTCAGTTATGAATGGCATGAACGGATGAAGGATCTTCATCAGGTCCTCAAAGATGGCAAGCGTCTGTTTGTGTGTCTTGCCGTCCATGGGCTGGCCGAAGGCAGGCTTGATGATCTCGAGATACCACCCCGAGAAATCATCCCAGAAGAGCTTGTATGCCTGCATCAGCGCATCGGAGATGCGGTACCGCACAAAGTTGTCCTCTATGTCTGCCAGTGTCCTGTCTATCGTGTTGCGCATCCAGGCAACGGCGGCGGCCGATGCCGGAGGCTGCGCGATTTCCTCATCGCGGTCCATGGTCATCACCAGACGGAAGGCGTTCCATATCTTGTTGGCGAAGTTTCGTCCCTGTTCCGGAAGGCTGTCGTCATAAAGAAGGTCGTTCCCCGCCGGTGAGCAGAGAAGCATGCCAACCCTCACGCCGTCGGCTCCGTACTTGTCAATCAGCCCTATTGGTTCGGGAGAATTGCCGAGAGATTTGGACATCTTGCGCTTCTGCTTGTCGCGCACCATGCCGGTGAGATAGACATCGCCGAACGGTTCGCGCCCGCGGTACTCATAACCCGCAATTATCATCCTGGCAACCCAGAAGAAAAGAATGTCAGGGGCAGTAACCAGTACATTTGATGGGTAATAGTATTTAATGTCTTCGTTATCAGGGTGATTTATTCCGTCAAAGCATGTGATGGGCCAGAGCCATGATGAGAACCATGTGTCTAGCACATCCTCATCCTTACGCAGATCACTGATGGTCAGCGACGGGTTGCCGGAGGCTTTTCGCGCCAGCAACAGTGCCTCATCCTCATGCTCTGCAACTACAAATTCGTTGTTACTGTAGTACCATGCCGGAATACGCTGACCCCACCAGAGCTGCCTGCTTATGCACCAGTCACGCACATTCTCCATCCAGTGCCTGTAGACATTCCTGAACTTGTCAGGAAAGAGCCTGACCGTATCATCCATCACCGCGTCGAGAGCGGGTTTGGAGGCATCCTTCATCTTCATGAACCACTGCAGTGAGAGCTTGGGCTCGATGATGGCGTGTGTGCGCTCTGACCTGCCGATCTTGTTGACGTAGTCCTCGACCTTTACAAGGGCGCCTGTAAGCCGAAGCTCCTCCTCGGCCAGCCCCCTGGCTTCAAAACGGTCCTTGCCAACGAAGAGGCCTGCCGCCTCCGCGATGGTGCCGTTGTCATTGAAGATATCGATGCTCTGAAGATTGTGCTTCAGACCGATTTCATAGTCGTTAATGTCATGCGCCGGTGTGATCTTGAGGCTTCCCGTGCCGAACTCCATATCCACATATTCGTCGAAGATGAAGGGGACCTCGCGGTTAACCATCGGGACGATGACATGTTTGCCCTTCAGGTGCGCGAAACGTTCATCTGCAGGATTGGCACAAACGGCGGTGTCACCCAGGATGGTCTCCGGGCGGGTGGTGGCAACCGTGACGTAGCCCTCTTCTCCCACTATTTTATAGCGGACATAATAGAGTTTCGACTTCTCTTCGGTGTAGACAACCTCTTCGTCAGATACGGCAGTAAGCGCCTGCGGATCCCAGTTGATCATCCGAACTCCGCGGTAGATAAGCCCTTTGTTGTAGAGATCGACAAAGACTTTGATGACTGATTTGTACCTGGGCTCATCCATTGTAAAGAGCGTGCGGTCCCAGTCGCACGATGCGCCAAGCCTCTTGAGCTGCTCAAGTATGATGCCCCCGTGTTTGTGGGTCCACTCCCATGCGTGGTCAATGAACTGCTCACGGGTGAGAGATTTCTTCTCGATTCCCTGGTCACGCAGTTTGCCTACCACCTTTGCCTCTGTGGCGATGCTGGCATGGTCGGTTCCCGGAACCCAGCAGGCATTGAAACCCATCATGCGGGCGCGCCTGATGAGCACATCCTGCGTTGTGTTGTTGAGCATGTGCCCCATGTGAAGCACTCCGGTGACGTTCGGGGGAGGGATAATTATCGTATAAGCTTCACGATTGTCAGGAATGCTGCGGAAGAAACCCTTCTCCATCCAGTAACAGTACCATCTTCCCTCTGCGGAAGCCGGATCATATTTTGAAGGAATATCCATGGATGTGCGATTTGCGATTTGCGATTTAAGATGTGCGATTTGCGATGTTCGATTTGCGAATTAAGCGCACAAAATTAACAATTTGTTGTCAGTATGGAAAAAGTCAGCAGGCTTATGCCTGAAATCATTTTGAACTAAAGTGAATTTGAATACATTTGAGACGCTAAGTTATCAGTGATTTAAAACATAAAGTCATGCCAAAGATTTCAGAAAAGGCCGGGATGATGCCGGCATCGCCCATCCGCAAGCTCGTTCCATATGCCGAGGAGGCAAAAAGCAGGGGTGTAAAGGTTTACCACCTGAATATAGGCCAGCCCGACATTCACACTCCGGAAGCAGCACTGCAGGCGCTGAAGAATATGGACCTCAAGGTCATTGAGTATACTCACTCTGCCGGAAACGAGTCGTACCGGCGCAAACTTGCAGCAAGCTACGGCAAGATAGGCATCGAGATTGACCACACTGAAATCATCGTCACAACCGGCGGCTCCGAGGCTGTGCTCTTCGCATTCATGGCGTGCCTCAACCCGGGCGAAGAGGTGATAACCTTCGAACCTTTCTATGCAAACTATAACGGCTTCGCAAAAACAGCCGGCGTGAACATAGTGCCGGTAAGAACCTATATAGAGAACGAATTTGCCCTGCCTCCGATCGCGGAGATTGAGAAAATGATTACGCCAAAGACGAAGGCGATTCTGATATGCAATCCGAACAACCCGACGGGGGCTCTCTACTCAAAGGAAGAGCTGATGCAACTGCGTGACATCGTGAAGAAATATGATCTGTTCCTCTTCTCCGACGAGGTTTACAGGGAGTTCTGCTACGGTGCCGAACATTTCTCGGCGATGCAGCTTGAGGGCATCAGGGAAAACGTGGTGCTGCTTGACTCCGTCTCCAAGCGTTACAGCATGTGCGGCGTGCGCATCGGGGCGCTGATAACGCACAACAAGGAGGTTCTTGGAGCAGCGCTCAAGTTCGGACAGGCGAGGCTCTGCCCACCGGAGCTGGGTCAGCTGGTGGCCGAGGCTGCAATAGAGACCCCGAAGGAATACTTCACAGAAGTTTATGATGAGTATATCGCCCGCCGCGATTTCATGGTCAATGCCCTGAACCGCATGCCGGGTGTATACTGCCCGCTGCCACGCGGTGCATTCTACACTGTGGTGAAGCTGCCGATAGATGACTCTGACCGGTTTGCGCAGTGGCTGCTGGAGGATTTCTCATACAGGAACCAGACTGTGATGGTGGCCCCTGCAACAGGCTTCTACTTCACCCCCGGCGCCGGCAAGAATGAGGTACGTGTCGCATATGTTCTCAAGATTGATGACCTGCGCAACGCCATGGAAACCCTGGCCGAGGCACTGAAGGTTTATCCGGGCAGGGTTGAGTGAAAACATGCAATAGGCAGTAGTATAGGCATTACAGCAAATCGGCCACAGGCGTAGTGTTGGCATCACCGCATGATGGCCGTAGGCCATTAAGAATTGTAATACAGGACGTTACTAATATTGGAAAATCCTCGTAGAGGATTAAGAATTGTAACCTGCCTACTCTACTTGTGAACGCGCCTGATGAACTCCTCCACCTCCGGGACACCACCCTGGTAGACAAGGTAACCGTTATACGGCTCCCGCTCGGTGATCTCACCGTTGACCGGTGTCAGCATGATCCGGCGAACCTCCTCAAGGTCATCAGTCTGCCCTAATGCCCACCCCAGCTTGACCCAGGCCACCTCGGGAAGCATGTTGCCCAGCGGAATAACCCCCTTGGCCATCATATCACGGCCGGTCTCATAAACGAACATATGAACATACCCCCAGATGGTCTGCAGGGTCATGTATACCGCCACATTCTCCCGCTGCGCCCTCTCAAGGGCCGGATAAAGCTCCCTGTTCACATGACCAAGACCGGTTCCCACGATGATGATCCCCTTGTAACCATTGTCAATCAGTGAATGAATCATGTCCGCCTTCATGTGCGGATAGAAATAGATCATCGTCACATTCTCGTTGAAATATGGCATGATCTTTACATTGCGGTCGGTACGGCGCGGATTGTAATCTTTCTTTATCGGTCTGACCTCACCCCGCCTGACAGTGGCTACGGGAATGTCACCGATTGTCCTGAAAGTCGACCTGTATGAGCTGTGCATCTTGCGCACCCTGGTGCCGCGGTGAAGGAAACCGTACTCGTCACTCGTGGGGCCGAACATACATACGAGAACCTCAGCAATATCTCCGTGCCCTGCAGCCGTGGAGGCGTGAATCAGGTTCAGCGCGGCGTCTGACGACGGCCTGTCAGAGGACCTCTGCGATCCCACCAGCACTATCGGCACGGGTGAATCCTGGACCATGAACGAGAGAGCCGCAGCAGTATGATGGAGCGTGTCTGTACCATGCCCAATCATGATTCCGTCAATGCCATTGGCAATCTCGTCGCCAATGGCCTTTGCCAGGATCTTGTACTGATCAGGTCCCATGTTCTCGCTGAAAACCCCGAAGAGCTTCTCAGTGCGTATGTTGCACACATCGGCAAGCTCGGGCACCGCACCGTAGAGCTCACCCGGGGAGAAAGCCGGGATGACGGCGCCTGTACGGTAATCGAGCCTCGAGGCAATGGTTCCGCCGGTCCCCAGCAACTTCACATTGGGCTTCTCGTCCGAATATGGAAATTCCTTTTCGGGAATCTTGTAATTGGCCTTGTTGTAGCCTGTCTCCGTCATCCGGATGACAGTCGTGATGTCAATGCCTATGTTGTATCCGCTTTCGATCTTGATTACAATATGCTGGTCGTCATTGTTTTCCGACCTGGGAAGGACAGTCCCCCTGAAGAGCCCGCGGGTGGTCTCAATCTCAGACTGGCCCCATACCCTGACGTTGTACTTTTTGAGCACAGCCAGTGCCTCGCCCTTATATCCCTGGAAAAAATCTTCTGCCATAGTTCTGATTATAAAATCTCCAGTACCTCCGACACTGCCTTCCTGACCTCCGAAAGCCTCACGGTACCTACGGCCTTCATCTTCAGCTGTCCCATCACCCAGTCCTCCATGCCTGCCATGCTGCCGTTGTAACATACTTCGGTGAACCTGGCAGCGTGTCCCTTTATCTCTTTTCTGATCTCATCCATAGTTGCGCGATGCAAACCGGTTGCGGCGAGAACGGAAGCAAAATCAGGAGAGGCAGATGACACAACCCCCGGAAGCATGATTCGCGCCACAGGCGCAAGCAAATCCTCCTTCCTGAGGAATGCGAAGAGGTCATATAGCCTCTCGTAACTGAATCCTTCTGCTACTTTTCCGCGCCCCTCGAGGCTGCGGAAACGGTGGCCGATCAGGGTGCCGGTTTCGCGGCGGTCAAAGCCAAGATCGCTGCCGATCCTGTCGATCAACCCTACAAGGTTCTTGCTCAGCAGGTAGTGCCATGTGTCCTCCGGCAGGCCCCAATCCTTCATCTGGCGATATCGCTCTGCGATCTCAACGGGAAGGTCACGGCCCAGCCTCTCAAGCATCTCAGTGGTTACCGGGAAAGGCTGCGAGTCTGTATCGGGATACATCCGGTCACGCCCGGGAAGAACCCTCTCGAACATTGTGGTGCCGTCCTCAAACGACTTGCGTGTCTCATTCGGGACACCTTCAAGGGCAATCTTTATTCGCTCCTCAACCGTCTCGAGGGCGGTGCGTATGTCGTCAGCCGGCCCCCAGAGAACGAGCTGGGCATCATCGGGTGCCGCCGAGAGCCAGATTGCAACCTCGGGGAAGAGACTGTTGAAGTTGATGTCAGCAATCTCTTCAGAATGAATCATGTTTGGCTTTTCAATGCAGGCTATCACCTTGAGCCTGTCACTGATCTCGTCTCCAAAGATGCAGCCGGGCTGCGTGAAGTGTGACAGGATGCCGCGGCACCCCGGGAGGTTAACGGCAATGACCTTTTCACCCCGGTCAAGCGCTGCCCGAACTGGCGCGAAATGAAACTCCTTTTCCTTTTCGGTGATCTCACGTGTCTTAATTGACCAGGCTGCCGGGTCCGCAATCAGCTTCTGCAGCTTCGAGCGGATGTTCAGAAGCGCATACTGTCTGAAGGCTTCGTTGTGCGATAGCTCAGGGATCCATCTTATGTGTGCCACACCCTTGATCTCAACCCGGCTGCCTCCTTCGCAGCTGACGTTGACGTCTTCGCGCGCAGCGCCAATGCCCGTTCTCACCTTTCCTGTGCTGCGGTTAAGGAACCGTATGTACTCGGCAGCCTCGGCAAGCTCATCCGGGGTGAGGCAGTCGGGATATGTAACCGTCTCTATCAGCGGCATGCCCAACCGGTCTGTCTTGTAGATGCGTTTGTGCCCGATGTCTGAAACCTCGCGGCATGAATCCTCCTCAAGGCTGAGCTGTATGAGCCTCACCTTCTTGTTTTTGAGCTGCAGCTCCCCCTCAACGCTGATTATGGCTGAACGCTGGAAGCCAGTGGGGATGCTCCCGTCAAGGTATTGCTTCCTCGTGATATGAATCTCACCGACGATATTCATCTTGGCTGCCAGTGCGATGCTTATCGCAATGTCAACGGCCTCCCTGTCAACAGGGAAAGGCGGCGTGTCATCAACCTCATAGGTGCAGGCGGTCTGGTTGTTGATCCGGTAGGTGATCTCCTTGCGCGTGCGGAACTCCATCAGCGCCGTGCCGTCATAAACGCCCATCTCACTGAGCGTTGGCCGCATATGGCGGATGACCTCGGCATCATAATCATCATGATCATGGTAGATCCCTGCCGGACAGCGGCAGAAAAGCTTGCTCTTCGTCTTCAGCTGCTGGTGCACCTCCAGGCCCGACTTGAACCCTATTCGCTTATAATCATTAAGTGTTGCCTCGCGGCGACTGACATAACCAATCTCTTCCCTGGTCTGCTCGTAATTCTTTTTCGGATCAATAGTGGACATATTCCCGGACATTGCCTCTGCAATTTAAGCAGAAGCTAGGAGAATTGGAAGTGCCCGAATAAAGAAAGTTTGCGCAACTTTCAGCGCCTCCGTGTTTTGACACAAGGCGATTAATATTATGTCGAAAACAATGTCCGGAAATTTATAAAATAAATAGTCCGTTAAAAAAATGGCAATTGCATTAAAATGTGTCTGACTTAATATTTTTAAGCTCGCATGTAATTGATGATCAGTCGTATCTGATAGCTTTGACGGGGGTAATGCGTGCAATGAGCTGAGATGGTATAAGCAGCATCAGAATGATGGCAGCCATCGTCCCGATGTTAAGCAGGACGATGTGCAGGGGGTCAAGGTTGATGGGGACGCTCTTCAGGTAGTACGAAGAGGGATCAAGAGTAATTATCTCTGTCTTCAGCTGAAGCAGCGCCAGCCCGATGCCTATCGCATTGCCCCAGAGAAGACCCTTGGCTGTGAGCCAGGCAGCCTGGTACAGGAATATGTTTCTGATCAGCTTGTTCCCGCCGCCGAGCGCCTTTAGCACCCCTATCATGTTGGTTTTCTCGAGGATCAGTATCAGCAGGCCGGATATCATGTTGAATCCGGCTACAAGTATCATAAGCACCAGGATTATAATTACGTTCGTGTCCTGAAACCCCAGCCAGTCGAAGATCTGCGGGTATCTGCCGCGGATGTTTGTAACCTTGAGCTGTTCCTCCTCCTCGGCTACACGATAACCGACGGCATCGCGGACAACGTCTGTCATGTAATCGAGATTGTCAAAGTCATTGATGAAAACCTCAAACCCGCTTACCTGGTCACCGGTCCAGCCATTCAGGCTCCTGATGTGGTTTATGTCACAGAAGAGATAGGTCTTGTCAAACTCCTCGAGACTCGTCTCGTAAATCCCGCAGATCGTGAATTTGCGCATTCGGGGCGGATCCTGCACGAAGAACATCGAGAATGCGTCACCGAGTCTGAGACCCAGCATGTCTGCAACCTTCTTCGAGATGACCACATCATTGCTTCGCGCCGTGTCGCTGATGCTGAGTGTCGTCCCCTCCACCATGCTCGAGCTGAAAAAACTCCAGTCATAGTCGCTGCCAATCCCCTTGAGGACCACGCCCTGGATATTCTCGTCGGTCTTGATGATGCCGGCCTTCATTGCGAAGACCTGAATATTCCTGATGCCCGGGTGGCTTTCCACTTTTGAGACGAAGGGCTGTGCCGCGCTGACTGGAACGGTCTCATAGGACAGGTTGGCGTCGAAATTGACCACCTGGATGTGTGCCCCGAATCCGGCCACTTTGTCCCTAATCTGCTTCTTAAAACCGGTGAGGATGGCTACAGCCATGATCATCACCGCAAGCCCCAGGGCGATGCCGATGATTGCAATAGCATTGATGGGGCGCGAAAATGCAGTGCCACGGTTACGGTCCTGAATCAGGCGGCTGGCTATGAAGGTTCCGATCGACATCCGGACAAAATTAAGAATTAAGAGGGAAGAATTGATAAGCGGTGGCAAAGAGTTGGATTAATAGCCACGAAGGCAACTACGACTTCCTGTCTGTTTCATGATCCGGGAACTTTGTCTTTCAACAAACATCAACACCAGATTTGAGCCATTTGCATATCTTTACGGGAAACCTCAATGAGATATGAAAAAACCGGGACTGCTGTTTCTGATGCTCACATTTGCTGTGGTTGCCTGTTCGGCCGACAACAATGAACCCACCCTGAAGACAGGGGCTGAAAATACAGGCGACTACATGTCGCTCCTCGAAGGAAAGAAAGTTGCTGTGGTTGCAAATCAGACCTCGATGGTCGGAAAGAGTCACCTTATTGACACACTGGTTTCGCTTGGGATCGATGTAAAACTGATATTTGCACCTGAGCACGGTTTCAGGGACCTGGCTGACGACGGGGCGGTAATAACCTCTGGAACCGACCCGGTGACGGGAATCAATGTAATCAGCCTTTACGCCACGAAGAAGAAACCTGCCCCGGAGGACCTGGCAGGGATCGATGCGGTGGTTTTTGACATACAGGACGTGGGAACACGATTCTATACATACCTGACAACAATGTGCTACGTGATGGAGGCATGCGCCGAGAACGGCAAGCCTTTCATCGTTCTTGACCGCCCCAATCCCAACGGGTACTATGTTGACGGGCCGATCCTTGACACTGCCGCACACAGATCCTTTGTGGGGATTCACCCGATACCGGTTGTGCACGGTATGACATTCGGAGAATATGCCGGGATGGTTAACGGCGAAGGATGGCTCGCCGGAGGAATAAAGTGCGATCTCGAAGTGGTCCCATGCACCGGGTATACTCACGATACGATGTACAAACTGCCCGTGATCCCCTCCCCGAACTTGCCGAATATGACGGCAATATATCTCTATCCCTCAATATGTTTCTCCGAGGGTACGGTGCTCTCATGCGGTCGCGGCACCCACTTCCCTTTCCAGGTACTGGGAGCGCCGGGGATGCCTGACACCGGATTCAGCTTCACTCCTGCACCATCCTTCGGCTCTTCCAATCCGAAACACAACGGCGCAGTATGTTACGGCATTGACCTGCGTAATGCGATTGCCGACGGGCTGGTGCCGAAGCCGGAAATCCACCTTCAGTGGATCATTGACATGTATAAGGCCTATCCCGACAAGGAGAAGTTCTTTACGGGGTATTTTGATACGCTTGCAGGGAGCAGCACTCTTCGGGAGCAGATCATCAGCGGCATGAGCACCGGAGATATAAGGGCATCATGGAAGGCCGGCCTTGACAGTTTCCGGGCCACCAGGCAGAAATATCTGCTGTATGATTAGCTGCAGATGATCGTAGATCGTCAGGAATTGTAGAACGTGGACCACACCCACCCGCCCTTTTGTCCCGGGGCGACATGCTTTTACAATTCTTTACCCTCAACGAGGGTATATGTTATTGCAGATCAGTACTATCCATGACAGGGGAGGTCGTATTCTAAGACAAAAGCAAGCAGCTTGAAAGATTTTTCGAGTTTTTTATGACTCAAAAAACTTTCAAGCTGCGTACTGACACAATGGAACGTAAGGTGTCCCTCTCCTGATAACGGCAAAT
>JAEYZD010000115.1 GCA_023430725.1 Bacteroidota bacterium
CCATACAAGCTATATGTTCGTCACCGGCCCGAATGTTGTCAGGGAGGTGCTGAACGAGGAGGTCACCAGCGAGGATCTCGGCGGCGCCGAGGTGCATGCACGCAAGAGCGGGGTGGCGAACATGATCTATGACGACGAGGAGAATACGATAATCGCCGTCAGGAAATTCCTCTCCTATCTCCCTTCCAACAACCTCGAGAATCCTCCCGTGGCTGAGTTTACTGCTGACACGCCTGATTTTAACCCGAAGCTGCGCGACATAGTGCCGGATGATCCGAACAAAGCCTATGACGTCCGTGACGTGATAAACCAGATCGTTGACCGGAACAGCTTCTTCGAGACTTCTGAGCTCTTCGCGGGGAACATAATCACCGGCTTCGCACGACTGGAAGGCAGGACGATAGGAATCGTCGCCAACCAGCCAAAAGTGCTTGCCGGGGTGCTGGACATTGACTCCTCTACCAAGGGGGCCCGCTTCATAAGGTTCTGTGATGCCTTCAACATCCCGCTCCTCACGCTTGAGGATGTGCCGGGATTTCTGCCTGGCAAGGACCAGGAGCACTCCGGCATAATAAGGCACGGGGCCAAGCTGCTCTTCGCCTATGCAGAGGCTACAGTTCCTCGTATCACAGTGATCCTGCGCAAGGCATACGGCGGCGCCTATATAGTTATGAACAGCAAGGGTATGGGAGGCGATTTCAACTTCGCATGGCCCTCGGCTGAGATTGCGGTGATGGGCCCCGACGGTGCAGTAGCCATCCTTTACCGCCGTGAGCTGGCCGAAGCGAAGGATCCGGCCTCACTGAAAAAGGAACTTGTAAAAAAATACCGCGAGAAGGTTGCCAATCCTTTCATTGCTGATGAGAAGGGATATATTGATGAGGTTATTGACCCGGCATTCACCCGTGCCAAGCTCCTCTCCGCATTCTCGGCCCTGGGGAACAAGAGCGTGAAGGTACCATCGCGGAAGCACGGGAATATGCCTCTTTAGGCAATAGGCAGTAGGCAATAGGCAATAGTGTTGACAACTTATCCGGAAAACAGGAAGTAAAAAACGTTGCTCGTAGAGCAACAAGAATTGTAAAAGGCATGACCAGAATCACCCGCATACTAATCGCAAACCGAGGAGAGATCGCCGTCAGGATCATGCGCACGGCACGGTCCATGGGAATCGAAAGCGTCGCCGTACGGACACAGATTGAACCCGACGCCATGTACCTCACCTTTGCAGACATCATCCACGAAGAGGATGACGAGCTGGCTGAGATACCAGTCTTTCTTGACGTTGAGAAACTGATAAGCATCGCCCTGAAGACAAAGTGCGATGCACTCCATCCGGGGTACGGCTTCCTTGCAGAGAACGCATATTTCGCAGAGAAATGCCGCGACAACAACATCACCTTCATTGGCCCCTCGCCTGATGCCATCTATAAAATGGGGAACAAGCCCGTTGCCCGGCAGATCGCCCTGCGCCATAAAATACCAATGGCCATGGGTTCCGCCGGCAGCGTCGCCAACGAGGACGAAGCAGTCAGGCAGGCACAAAGGATAGGATACCCGGTAATAATCAAGGCAGCCTCGGGTGGTGGCGGACGCGGAATGCGCATTGTGAGACAGGAGTCAGAGATGGAGAAGATGTTCATCCTGGCCAGCAGGGAGGCCGAGAAAGCCTTCAACGACCCCAGCGTATTTATAGAGAAATATATCGAAAACCCCAAACATATTGAATTTCAGATTCTTGGCGATACCCACGGCAATATCATACACCTCGGGGAGAGAGAGTGCTCAATACAGCGCAAGCACCAGAAGCTGCTTGAGGAGGCACCCTCCCCTGCTCTGGATGAAGAGCTCAGGGCAACAATGGGCGAGACTGCCGTAAGGATCGCAAAGGCTGTTGGATATTATTCTGCAGGCACTGTGGAATTCCTGCTCGACTCCGACCGCAATTACTATTTCATGGAGATGAACACCCGGATACAGGTTGAGCATCCTGTTACGGAGATGATAACCGGCATCGATCTGATTGAACAGCAGATACGAATCGCCTCAGGAGAAAAGCTGAAGATCAGGCAGGAGGATGTCAGGCTCACCGGCTGGGCTATCGAGTGCCGCATCAACGCCGAGGATGTGCAGGCCGGCTTCGCCCCTGCGCCGGGGAGAATAGAAAAAATAAGCTTCCCGGAAGGACCGGGGGTCAGGGTTGATACAGGCGTAAGACCAGGTTCATCAATTGTTGCATCATATGATTCGATGATTGCCAAACTGATTGTCACAGGCAGCAACAGGCATGAGGCTGTGATCAATACAAAGCTGGCGCTCGACAAGGTGTGGATCAAGGGGACCAAGACCACCCTCCCGTTCTTCAGGATGCTGATGCGCAATCCTCTCTTTCAGGCCGGCACCTTCACCACCGCCTTCATTGAGAAAGACCTTGACAAGTTCCACAGTAACAGCGAGTATGAGGAGACAATTGCGGCATGGATAGCCACCAAGCTCTTCGCAGAGGAGAACCTCTCTGAGAAAAAGGGGGGAATCAGTTTCGACCAGAGCCGTGAACTCACCCCATGGCTGCTTAGAAAGAGACTTACTCAGTTTTAATACCGGAATATGACACCTGAAAGACCTTCAATAAAAAAATTGTATGCCCTGTCCGGCGAGGGACATAAGTTCGCATTCAGCCTTCCACTGAAGAATGTTATCAGGGTGAACGGAAGAGATTACACCATTGAGCTCCGCGAGGATGAAAAGTACGGGGTTCACATCCTGTGGAAAAACAGGCGATACCCTGTGGAGATAGTGCGCACAAAGCAAAACAGGTACGAGATTCTCTTCAACGATATCAGCCATACCTTCACTGTAGAGACGCCGGTATCAATGCAGCGAAAAAAGGTTCTCGGAACAGGAAAAGCCGGTAAAAAGACCCTGGTGGTCAGTGCCCCCATGCCGGGAAAGATAATTGATGTGCTGGTGCGCGAAGGGGCTGAAGTTGTCCGTGGCGAGGCACTGGTGATACTGGAGGCAATGAAGATGCAGAATGAGATACAGTCAGTTGTCAGCGGCACCGTCACCAGGATAGGGGTAAAAGCGGGACAGAATGTAATGAAGGATGATCTCCTTGCGGAGATAACCGTCAGATAAACTGACCTGCCATATGATACAAAGAGGGGACCCCGGTTCGGAATCCCCTCTGTTTTGTAATATGGCTTATTTAAGCCGGATCAGTTTCCCTTACGCCTTTGGCGCATTCTTCAGGGTGGCTGTCAGGAAGTTCCAGAACTTTCCTACAGACTCGATCTCGACCTTTTCATCCGGGCTGTGCGGGTACCGGATTGTCGGTCCGAAGCTGATTGAATCAAGCTTCGGATAAACGCCCATGATAATGCCGCACTCCAGGCCTGCATGAATGGCTTTTATCTCCGGAACCTTTCCATAGAGCTTGTTATAGGTCTCCTTCATTGTCACCAGGATGGCACTGTCCATATTGGGTTTCCAGCCGGGATAGCTTCCGGAAAGTTCAACCTCGCAGTCTGCCAGCTGGAATCCTGCGGCAATCTTCCATGCCGTCGCTTCCTTGGCAGTCTCAACAGAACTCCTGCAGAGACAGAAGGATTCAAACTTGCCGTTTCCTATCCTGACAATTGAGAGGTTGTTTGACGTCTCAACAACGCCAGGCATGCTGGCACTCATCCTCTGAACCCCGCTGGGACATACATAAACAGCCCTTATGATGCGATACTGGTCAGCCTCATTCATCACCTTTGCCGGAGCTTCTGTCTCCTTGAAGATTAGCTTGATGTCCGGGTCCACTTCCCTGAATTCCGCCCTGTACATCTTCTCATACCCCTTCATGAATTTCTCGAATTCAGCTTTACTGATCGTGGGTACAACCACAGTGGCGAAGGATTCGCGAGGAATTGCATTGCGCAGGTCTCCGCCGGAGAATTCTGCTATACGCATGCCGAAGTCGTGCTCAGCCTGCTGAAAGAATCTGAACATCAGCTTGTTGGCATTAGCCTTGCCAAGATGGATGTCGAGCCCGGAGTGGCCGCCCCTGAGTCCCTTGAGGCTCAGTTTGTAAGCTGTTACTCCTGCCGGAGTCTTCTCCTGCTTGTAGCTGCGTGTTGCTGCAACGTCGATACCACCTGCACAACCTACATAGAGCTCCCCTTCATCCTCTGAGTCCATATTCAACAGTATCTCGCCTTTAAGCACACCCTTTTTCAGGTTTTTGGCACCTGTCATTCCGGTCTCCTCATCAACTGTGAAGAGGCCTTCTATGGGACCGTGAGTAAGTTTGGGATCAGTCAGCACTGCCATGGCGGCAGCCACACCCATGCCGTTGTCGGCTCCCAGGGTGGTTCCCTTCGCCTTAACCCATCCCTGGTCAATCCATGTCTCAATTGGATCCTTCTCGAAGTCAAACTTCTTGTCTGAGTTCTTCTGAGGCACCATGTCGAGGTGAGCCTGCAGGATAATGCCCTTGCGGTTCTCCATCCCCTTAGTCGCGGGCTTGCGTATGATCACGTTGCCGGTTTTGTCGACGATGGTCTCAAGACCATGCTCTTTGCCGAAATTTTTCATGTACTCCGTCATCCTGTGCTCCTTCTTGGAGGGACGCGGGATCTGTGTTATTTCATAGAAATATTTCCACAGAAGCTTCGGTTCAAGTTTTGTTATTTCACTCATAACTATCTGGTATTGATTATTCTTTTACAATGTTTGGCATCTCAAGGCCATAGCCCTTCTTCTTATCTTCTGCTTTCAGAAGGAAGCCGAAGACAATTGCAAGCAGCCCCAGAGATGTGAATATCATCATGGGTATCTGGTAGTTGTATGTAGGTACGGAAATTCCGTCAATCATTCGTGTCCCGGTGATGCAATACTTGTCAAGCACCCAGCCGATAAGCATCGGAACACCCATAAGGCCCCAGTTCTGCACCCAGAATATAAGTGCGTATGCCGTTCCCAGCTGCTTCATAGGAATAATCTTGGGCACTGAAGGCCACATTGCTGAGGGGACCAGAGAGAAACCGATACCCAGTATAATGATAAGAATAACAGCCTGATACGGTTTGTTCAGGAACGGTACCGAGAACATCGCATGAACAAAGATGAGAAGAACGGCTCCGATAATCATGATAGTCGCGCCTTTCCCCTTCCTGTCATACAGGTTCCCGAAGAACGGCGTCAGTACCATTGTCCCCAGCGGAAGCAGAGATGGGATAATACCTGCAGTTGCCGGATCAACGCCGAATTTATTGACCATTAAATCAGAAGCATATTTCAGGAACGGAAAAACAGCTGAGTAGAAGAGAACACAGAGAATAGCAATATACCACCATCCCTTATTCTTGATTATGAACCATATGTCGCTGAGCCTGAAACTCTCTTCCGGCTCCTGGACCACATCCTTGTCGGCCTCTGCAATTGAAGCATCAAGTTTCTTGTCCATCCCGCAATAGATGAAAAATGCAATCATACCGATGCAGAGGAGGATCAGCGCCATAAGAATCGGCATTGAAACGTGCCCCATGGCCTTGGCGATTGGCGCCGAAGTCTGGAGGGCAAGCATGGTTCCAAGCCTGGCCGTAGCCATCTCGAGGCCCATTGCAAGCGCCAGTTCCTTGCCCTTGAACCACTTGACAATAATTTTCGATACAGTAATTCCTGCGGTCTCCACACCAACACCGAACAGTGCAAAACCAAGGCTTGCCACAAGCACCTGGGTCTTCATGCCAAAGAGCATCTGACCGTCAAGCATGTTTGTTGAAACAGCCCAGTACTTGATAGCGGTTCCTGCCACCATGAGAAGTGTCGCCATTTTTCCGGTGAACCGGACTCCCATCTTGTCAAGGATGATACCACCCAGGATAAGCATAATAAGGAACACATTGAACCATCCGTATGCACCGGTAAAGGTTCCGTATTCGCTGCTTGACCATGAGAGTTGCTGCTCCAGCATCGTTTTAAGGGGTGCCATCACGTCAGTCAGATAGTATCCGCACAGCATCGTAAATGCCACAACCCCAAGGGCAGTCCATCTGGCCGCCTTCGATTCGGCGAGGGTCTTTCTAATTTTTTCCATTTTCAGAGTTAGTGTTTAATAAAGATTACATGGTGCGTAAATGTATAAAAAAAACATTCCAATATTTGAGTCAAAAAACATGCGACCTGAACTTTGTGGCATAATTTTGGTTATTGATCTTAATCATTAAATTTGTGCACCAATTATTAAACTGTTGAACCGATTATAGTTGTAAAGAGATATGAAGAAACTGATAATTATATTGTTGCTTGCAGTTCCGTCACTGCTTGTCTCGGCCCAGAATGCTGCCGTAAAATGGTATTCAATTGAGGAAGCCGCAGGCCTCGCCCAGAAGAGCCCAAGACCAATGTTTGTTGATGCATACACCGACTGGTGCGGATGGTGCAAGAAGCTCGACAAGGATACTTTCTCAAATCCCGTGATTGCGGAAATACTGAATACCAAATACTACGCCGTCAAATTCGATGCTGAGGGCAAGGAGCCTGTCACCTTCCAGGGAAGGAAATTCGTCAATGACGGCAGCCTGGGCAAAACTCACCAGCTCGCATATGCCCTGCTCCAGGGAAAACTCGGATACCCCTCACTTGTATTCCTGACTGCAAGCAGTGAACTGATCACCCCCATATCAGGTTATAAGACCCCGGCACAGCTGGAACCGCTGCTCCATTATTTTGCCGGAACCAACTGGCAGAAACAGAGTTACGAGGATTTTCTCAAAACCTTCACAGGTAAAGCCCAGTAACCCTTCCCCACTACTGCCTATTGCCTATTGCCTGTTGCCTGACAAAGAATGGAAACCCGAGAAGAGATTGGTACCTGGTATGACGGATTTGCCGGTCAGCAGGAAAAAACCAGTGTGAATCTCAGGCACTATAAAATAATGGGATTCCTGACAGATGCAGGTTTAACCCGGCGTAACCGCGTACTTGAGATAGGCTGTGGAATTGGCACTCTGACCGGACTGCTTGCCAGATACCTCAGTAAAGGCGAGGTGCTTGCTGTGGATATCAGTCCCCGTTCGGTCGAAATAGCCAGAAAAAGGCTGGAAAATGCTCACAACGTCATGTTCACGGTATCAGACATGACCGATTTTGACAACCCGGGCCTTTTTGATTTCATCGTACTCCCCGATGTCCTTGAGCATATACCCGAGAGCCAGCACAGGAATCTCTTCCGTCAACTGGCAGACCACATGCACGCCAATTCGGTGATACTTATTCACATTCCTCACCCCAGGGCTATTGATTACATCAGGAAGAATTCACCTGACCAGCTGCAGATAATAGACCAGGCCGTGGAGGCAGACTCCCTTCTTAATAATGCCGCTGCCAGCGGACTCACCCTGGTCAGCTACATCTCTTACCCGCTCTTTGACAGGGAAAATGACTATGCCGTGATCACCCTGAAAAAAAAGAACGACATCACACTCTCTCCCCTCCCCAAACGGTCAATTATTGCACGGAAACTGATAGCCCGGGCACGCTTCCTGCTCTCCCGGCTTTAACTGCAGAGGATGGACGGGAAGATACTCTATATTTATCCTGAGAGATCGGCTTTTATAGAAAAAGACCTCGCATTCCTGTCACGCAACTATACCGTTGTGACTCCTGTCCACGACTGGAAGTCGAAGGTGAGGACACCCCTGAACTTCCTGAAACAGCTGGTCTTCCTCTTCCGGAACCTGCGCGGATCCAGGGCAATCTTCATAATGTTCGGTGGCTACTGGTCGCTTCTCCCTGCACTTGCAGGAAAAATCAGCCGTACACCTGTTTACATAATACCCGGAGGGACCGATTGTGTCTCCTTTCCGTCACTCAGCTACGGCAGCCTCAGGAAACCGGTGATGAGAACATTTATCAGGTGGTCGTTTCAGCTCTGTACCGAACTGATCCCCGTACATGAGTCACTCATGCTTTCAGACTATACTTACCTTCCGGATCCCGATTATCCCAAGCAGGGAATCAAATACTTCTTTCCCCGGCTCAAAACCCCGTGGAGAGTAATTCACAACGGATTTGATCCGGAATTCTTCAGGGCTGACCCTGCCTTGAGCAGGGAAAACAGTTTCATTGCCGTGGCCCCTGTCAGCAACATGATGCGTGTCCGCGTCAAGGGGATTGACCTGATAGTTGACCTCGCAAAGCGATTCGGAAACTGCAGCTTTACAGTTGTCGGTGTATCAGATGCCGTGGCTGAACAGCTCTCGCCTCTCCCTTCAAACCTTAAACTTTACCCTTTTATCCCGAAGGAGGAATTTATCAGCCTCCTTGCCGGCAGCAGGTTTATCCTCCAGCTTTCGGTTTCGGAGGGATTTCCCAATGCTCTCTGCGAGGCAATGCTTTGTCATTGCATACCGCTGGGATCTGCTGTAGGAGCCATCCCGGAAATAATAGGCGACACAGGTTTCACAGCAGTCAGCCGGGATATAGAATATTTGTTTGAAATGGTTGAAGGTATGATTGACACCTTCCCGGAAAAACTTCAGCAACTGGCTCTCAATGCCAGGGAGAGGATAACGGAAAGATATCACATCTCAAAGAGGGAAAAAGCCTTCCTTGATCTGATCGCGGAAAGGTAACCATCAGGGGAGATCACTCCCCTCCTCCCCAATTATTTTCCAATTATGAAATTCGCAGGAAGTGCCACTTTTGCACCCAGCTGGTAGACCAGCTTGCGTGCCTTGCATAGCTCCTCACCATCCATTGATACGGTTATCTCCGCAACATCCGGCACCCGGTATATGAGGCTGCCGGTTTCGGCCTGGTCCTTCTTCCCGCCTGCTGGCGCTGCCACCATGTTCAGATTCACGGTTTTGCCGGAAGGTATTATCTCCATCTGTACAGGAGTGCCCGTTCCGTCAGCCGATGTATTTACACCGGTCAGCTCCGAAAAGGTGAAGATGGTCGTCATCGTGCCCGCCATTTCGGGTTCAGGAGTTACCCATATCCGGTAATTGCGTCTTTCGGTCCATGATTTGCCGGCAAACAGTGCAGTATACTCTCTCTCCAGCCTGTTTATTTCATCGATGGCGGCTCCGTCCTGAGGGAAGATGTTGGTCTCACCCGTAAGTATCATATGCCTCCCTTCACGAAGCTCGAGAAGCCGGTCAGCAGCCTCCCTGGCCTCCTCCTCCACTGTCATCCCCTTTTGCTTCTGCACCAGGTACGGCACCCTGATGAATGCGGTATCAGCCCTGACGATTCGATAGGCAGTGTCAGTCTTTGTTGACACATACTCATATGCCCCCCTGTCAGGGAACAGCGGACCTGTCATTCCGGCGCCCCCGTGAAGATTGCTCGATGTGGTCTTGTCGTACAGATCAGGGTTGATATCAAGCACAAGCCCGCTTTTCCTGAGGCCGAGCATATTCGTCTGCATAAGTGTTGTACCCTGAATTACATAATACTGGGAAGGATCAATCTCTTCCAGGCTGTTCAGGCATACCTCCGCCAGTCGCCACGACTCCTTCTCCGAAGTTATTACGTTGTCAAGGCCAATCATCTCATCAGCCCAGCGGGCATACGGTCCTGGTACATCGACCCGTTTTTCGGCTATGATGTCAATCTCAAAAACCGTCAACGGGAGTGCGTAAACCAGGCTTCCCTCCGTAACAGTCACCTTGTCGCCGAGAGGCAAAACAGCAATATCCCCGGGGCTCCTGACCCCCATTACCGAACAGCCTGCTGTCAGGGTGGCAAGAGCAGTCAATATGAAAGCAATCCTTTTTCCCATTTCAATTATTAAAGATAAATACTGAAGTTATTGAAGTGCGTCTCACGGAACGCACGTCCGATGTTCATTAATATATCACCCGCGATGACCGATTCCTCTGAATGGATACGCAGGGCGATGTCGCCGGAGAGGCCGTGAAGGTATACTCCGGTGATTGCCGCATCAGCCGGTTCATAACCCTGCGCAAGAAGTGATGTTATCATTCCTGTAAGCACATCGCCGCTGCCTCCGGTTGCCATGCCGGGGTTGCCGGTGCTGTTGAAGAACACCCTGCCGTCAGGCAGAGCAACAGATGTGTGTGCCCCTTTGAGCACTACCACGCACCCGTGACGCACAGCGAAGGCACGCTGTTCCTCCATCAGCCTGAAATCACTGCTGTCAGTACCTGTCAGCCTGCGGAATTCCCCGGGATGGGGAGTCAGGAGTGTCCGGGCGGAGAGCATGTCAAACCACTCCCTGTTCTGTGAGAGGATATTAAGCGCATCGGCATCGAGCACGACGGGGACTGTGGCCTTTTCGAGCAGGCTCCTGATAACTGAGGCTGTGTCAGGGTCAGTGCCAAGCCCCGGTCCTGCACCGATCGCATCAAAGGGTTCCAGGTCAGGCAGGGCTGTGATGTTGCTGTTTCCCTGGTCGGGTGACACCATCGCCTCAGGCAGTGCGGCCTGGAGGGCAAGCACCGCTGATGAGGGGGTATGAACCGTTACAAGGCCTGCTCCTGTGCGCAGGGCAGCACCGGCTGAGAGAGTCGCAGCACCGGCCTTGCCAAAGCTGCCTGCTACGAGAAGGGCATGACCCAGGATACCCTTGTGGTCAAACTTGCCCCTTGTCTTCAACAACGGCCTGACACTCTCCCTCACGCTGTAATGAAAGGGGGTTTGCATTTCCGATATGGTGCCCGGATGAAGCCCGATGTCAATGACCTCCCAGGCGCCCGTGAAAACTCCGTTGCCGGGAAACATGAATGCCAGCCTGGGAAACTGGAAGGTGATTGTCCTGGTTGCCTTGACAATTGCATTGGTGTCGGCGGATGAATTGTCCTCACAGAAGAGTCCTGAAGGGACATCAACCGACAGGATGAATGCATCTGTTCCGTTTATCCGGCTTATCACATCTGCGGCCACCCCTGCAGGTG
>JAEYZD010000153.1 GCA_023430725.1 Bacteroidota bacterium
GAGCAGAGGGTAGCCGAGCAGAGGGCAAGTGAGCAGAGAGCTGCCGAAGCCCGGGAATCAGAGAGGAGAGCTGCTGAATCACGCGCAGCCCAGGGCAGAACCCAGGAATCCGGACTGGAGAGAACAACCCGGAGATAACACTCAACTGACTTTATAACGATCCCGCCGGCCACCACCGGCGGGATCTCTTTTTTTGGAAAATTCAATAACTTTACACTTTGAAAACCTGGTGACACGAAGAACATTCTGCCATCCAGCTTGTTTATTTTCCAACTCTCAAAGAAAGCAAATCATGCAGACGATTCTCGGCGCAAACGGTACAATCGGCAAGATCCTTGCGAAGGAACTGCCATCATACAATGACAGGATACGGTTGGTGAGCCGTAACCCGATAAGAGTCAATGAATCAGACGAACTGATGCCCCTCGATCTGACACAGCAGGGAGCAGTGGATAAAGCTGTGCAGGGCTCGGACATTGTTTACCTTGTCGTCGGTCTTGAATACAAGACCACCGTTTGGGAGCAATTCTGGCCCGCCCTTATGCGAGACACTGTCAATGCCTGCCTGAAGTACGGCGCAAAACTTGTATTCTTCGATAACGTCTACATGTACGATAAGAATCACTTGTCTCATCTGACAGAGGATACCCCGGTTAATCCTCCCAGCCGCAAAGGTGCTGTCAGGAAAATGATCTCCGGAATACTTCTCGAGGCAGTGCAGGACATGCGGCTGCAGGCGCTCATAGCACGTTCGGCCGACTTCTACGGGCCGGGCACTGAAAACAATTTCGTAACCCAGATGGTGCTGAAGAACCTGGCTTCAGGCAAGAAGCCGATGTGGTTTGTCGGGCCTGACATAAAACACTCTTTCACCTACACGCCCGATGCTGGCAAAGCGACGGCCCTGCTGGGCAATACACCGGATGCGTACGGTCAGGTATGGCACCTTCCGACAGACCACAGACCTGTTACCGGGAAACAGTTTGTCTCGATGATTGGCTCGGAATTCGGAACCGGAAAAGTGCAGCTCTCCCTTCTCCCGAAGTGGATGCTTCGTCCGCTGGGCCTCTTCATCCCGATTATGAAGGAGATGCCCGAAATGATGTATCAGTATGACCGCGATTATTTCTTCGACTCAGCTAAATTCACGGATCGCTTCGGCATCAAAGCCACACCCTATGAAGAAGGAGTCAGGGAAACCGTCAGGGCGTACAGGGACAACGCCTGACGAAGTAGCAAAAAAGATTATATATTTGCGCCCCGATAGCGCTGACCATCTTTGATAAGCGCCTAATAAACAAAGACTGATTGATTCATAATCCAAACATCCATTAATGATACTGCAGGTTTTCATCTTGCTGGTCGGTTTTGTTGTACTGATCAAGGGCGCCGACTGGCTCGTCAACGGCGCATCTGCCCTTGCAAAGAAGAAGAATGTCTCAGACCTTGCTATCGGACTCACGGTTGTTGCCTTCGGAACATCTGCACCTGAGTTGGTGGTCAACGTATTAGCCTCATTCCAGGGACATCAGGACATCGCATTCGGCAATGTAATAGGCAGCAACAACTTCAACCTCTTCATGATACTCGGCATTGCAGGACTGATCGCACCGCTGGCTGTCCAGTCAAGTACGGTATGGAAAGAGATTCCCATTTCATTCATAGCTTTGGTTACGTTGTTCTTCCTGGCAAACAACTTCTTCCTGGCAGGCCAGCCCGGCCTGTCGCGGATTGACGGCTTGATCTTGCTGGTGATGTTCGGGCTTTTCCTGTTATATGTCTATAAGCAACTCAAGGTTGATCCGCAGATAAGCCTTGACGCCCACACAAAATATACAACATTGACTACATGGGGTTTGATCCTCATAGGCCTCGCAGGTCTTATAGTAGGCGGCAGACTGGTTGTT
Source organism: Bacteroidota bacterium (assembly GCA_023430725.1). Taxonomy (GTDB): domain Bacteria; phylum Bacteroidota; class Bacteroidia; order Bacteroidales; family VadinHA17; genus SR-FBR-E99. The sequence continues at coordinate 1,908 of JAEYZD010000153.1, forward strand.
GACAGTGCCGTCAAGATGGCTCAGGAATGGGGAATAAGCCAGAAGGTGATTGGCCTGACAATAATCGCTGCCGGTACCTCATTGCCGGAACTTGCCACATCAGTGGTGGCTGCGGTAAAAAAGAACAATGACATTGCCGTTGGCAACATAATTGGTTCCAACATATTCAACATCTTCCTCATACTGGGTGTCAGTTCCGTAATAAGACCCCTGCCGTTTGACATAGCGTTTAACGGTGATATGTATTTCCTCGCAGCAGGAACCTTTGCCCTTTTTGCAATGATGTTCACTGGTGGCAGGAAAAAGCTCGACCGGTGGGAAGCGGCAATCCTGCTGACAGTTTTCATAACATACACAGTGATCCTGGTTACCCGCTGACAGACTGTCAGTTATCTCGGAATCTAAAATCGCAGATCGCAAATCGCAAATTCTGATTAATCTTTTTGGAACAGAATTTGTTTGGATGGTGTGGCATCTCAACGACACGCTTGTGTTATTTTTGCCAGTTAAATGGAGCCGTGATACCATTAATCAAACGGGGCGGAACCGAAAAGCCAGACGAGTAGGAGAACATTAAAATATTCACATCATGAAGAAACTGCTCATTTTTGTTGCACTGATAAGTCTCGGCGCTGTTGCCGCTGCACAGGTCCAGCCAAATGCACTTGGTGCACGTCTCTACGGCGGAGACACATTCAGCGGCGCAGAACTCTCATACCAGAAAGGTCTGAACGAAAGGAACAGGTTTGAGCTCGATGCAAGCTTCGGGTTCAGGGAGGACTTCACCAGGGTTGCACTTGTTGGCATATACCACTGGGACTGGAATATAGTCGGCGGATTCAACTGGTACGTCGGTCCGGGAGCAAGTATCTCATATGACAACTTCAGTGACAATACTTATGTTAACGTAGGACTGGGAGGCCAGATCGGAATAGAATATAAATTCAGGGATTTCCCGATGCTTGTCAGCCTTGATACGCGTCCCATCTGGGACTTCCTGGGTGATGTCAACGGACTGGGATGGGGTGCTGCTCTCGGCATCCGCTTTACCTGGTAATTAATGCACGGAGACCACCGGAGATACCTGCCACAGAAGTGAAATACATTCTTCAAATACTGCTTATTCTCCTTTCCGGCACTGTTTCTGCTCAGTCTGCTGCGGCGGGAGCTTCGGCTGATGCAGGGGCAGGCATTAAAGGCACTACGGCCAATAGAGGAACGAATAGCACCGCAGAGGAGTGGTTCGCCGTCACCCGCGTGGTTGACGGCGACACCTTCTGGGTGGATGACGGCAGCGAAAAGGGGCTGAAGGTACGGCTCATCGGCATTGACGCTCCGGAGCCGCGAAACACGGGCACCAGGCCAAAAGGTTATTTCGGTGCCGAGTCAACCATTTACCTGCAGCAATTGTTAAAGAATAAGAAGGTCAGGCTGGAATATGACGTCTCGAGGTATGACCGGTACGGACGGACCCTCGCTTATGCATACCTTGAGGATGGTATTTTCGTCAATGCGGAGCTGATTAAAAACGGCTTTGCAACCGTGATGACAGTTCCTCCCAATGTGAGGCACCAGGAGACTTTCACGGAGCTGGCCGCAAAAGCCCGCCGGCAGAATAAGGGATTATGGAAGGGCGATCCTTCCGCTAAATAGAAACAGATGAAAATAGTTGACTGGAAAGAACAGGGTATTGTCGAGACACCGCATAAGGTTGATGTGCGCAGATTATATGACCGCGAAAGTGCCCAGGTGATGCATATCACCCTCAACCCGGGAGAGACCCTCAGGCCGCATATCACCCCTGTGGATGTATTCTTCTATATTCTGGAAGGATCAGTTGACGTGCGCGTTGGCGACGAAACCGTCACAGTTTCCAGTGACAGGCTCGTGGAGAGTCCGAAAGACATTATCCATTGCCTCTCGAACAGCTCCGCAGCCATTGCCCGTATCCTGGTTGTGAAAGCGCCAAAGCCGGTCAGCTCAGCCCGGATCCTTTAATCACTGGTTGTTGGCACGACCGGCTCCGACGCCCGGGAATCTCAGTTATTACCTGACCTTCTGCAGCAACGAGTTGAGCCGTGTGTGTGCAACCGAACTCTTCGATACACCTCCGACCTCCTCAATCTCCTTGTGAATTGCTCCCTCGTAGGCGCCTGAGACAGTACCCATCTCCTCATAGGTGTCGTTATCGCCCAGCGTGCCGTACTGACCTACACTTACCTTGTTGAACTGTAAGGAATAGAGGCCGTTTGACATGACCTTTACATCTACGCTGCCGCCATCGCCGGTGAGGTAGACTGTCTCCCCTCCGTCTAATGACATCCCGCTCACAAAGAAAATGCCGAAGGGGTATATGTTTCGCACCGGCTCTTCAGTATAACCCAGAGATGGGTAGTTGCCTCCAGGAAGATCATTATCCTCGTCCATCGCAGCGATGGCAAATGTTGTTGTATCACCGTTGCTTATATTGCTGAACATGAACTGGAATACATGCAGCTCGGTTGAACTGCCCTTGTTGAAGATCTCCTCAATGAGATACAGGTCATTTATCAGATACTCTTCGCCCTCATAGGTAAAGGAGTTAACAGGGTCCTTCTCCTTAGAGCAGGAAAAGAATGTCAGCAGGGCAAACAACCCGGCAAGAAACAGTGCATTTCTTTTCATTACGATTAATTTGGTTAAGAAGTTATAAGAATTGTTTAACGGTACTTCAGCAATAAATTTGGCAGATTCCACTGTTATTAACCGCTTCGACTACATATTTATTGCGGCAGTGAGCCAACTCTTTTTCCGCAGCAGGCCATTTCATGATATCCGGAAGACTTCATGACCCCTCCGAACAATGAAAATGCACGGACTGTGAAATAAATATCCGTTATATTCACGTTTAATTAATAAAGGGTCTGAAATCAATACAGTCTGATGAAAAAACTGTTCCTTCTCGTGCTCATGGCCGCAGCCGTTAATGGTGCAATCTGCCAGACAGATACAACCTCCGTCTCATATGTTGCCTACTGGTCAGTGGGCGACTCATACGACTTCAGTGTCAGTAAAACGAGCCGCCAGTGGAGCGGCGACAGCCTCACAAAGGAGGACCTCTCAGCATATACCGGTAATTTTGAGGTCATTGACTCGACAGAGACCTCCTACACAATAATGTGGACCTTCTCCAATGAGCTGTCGAACACCTGGGATATCCCCGATGAACTGCTGGCAGAGCTGTCAAAATACGAGCTCACCGAGGTCGTCTACACAACAACCGAGATGGGAGAATTCACCGGAATCGAAAACTGGAAGGAACTGGGTGAGATGGTGAGCTCGATGTTTGCAGATATCTTCAGGATCATGTCCGAGGGATCACAGGAGAATTATGACCGGATGATGGATATGGCCCGCCCGGTCACGGAGATGTACAGCACAAAGGAGGGCGTTGAACAGCTCGTCTTCCCTGAACTGATGCTCTTTCATTTCCCCTTCGGGGCGATGATAACTGTCGGGGATACAATTCAGTATGACGACCACTTCCCGAATCTCCTCGGCGGGGAACCGATACGGGCCGAGGCACGGCTATGGTTCGAGGAGGTCGATTTCGAGGAGGAACGAAGTCTTCTCGTCCAGGAATCGAAGCTCAACCCTGATGACACGAAGGCCTTCCTCAACCAGTTCCTGGCCAGGATGGGCATGGAAGGCGCAGATATGGAGGAGGCGCTTTCTGAGGCCATTTACAAAATCGAAACTTTCAACAAATATGATTTTTACTACTACCCGGGCGTCCCGGTTAAAATCGAATTCAACAGGAACATAAGCATCGATATCGGTGAGCAGAATAACCGGAGAGCCGACACAATAACGATAGAGCTCCTCTGACGGCAGCAAACAGGAGGATAAAGTAAGATATTAATTGTCAGCCTATTGAGAACAAGAGATACATTCATCACACTGCTGACTGCAGCCACCCTGCTACTGGCTGCATCCTGTTCGCGCAGAGCCGTCCCGGGGGAATCGGATAAAGACAGCGCAGGGCGAAGCTCCTCCGGCATTGTAATCAAAACCCCTGAAATCACGCTCAGAATACCGGATGTAACGATGAGCTCTGCGGAAGAGAAGCGGCTGGAAAAGTTTATGGAGGCCGGGATTCAACAACCCGTTGCTGCCGGTGTGGCAACCGCAGAAGCGATAATTGAAACGGCACGCGGATACCTCGGGGTGCCCCACTGCATGGGGGGCACAACAGCCAGGTGCATGGATTGCTCTGGACTGGTCTTCAGGGTGTTCTCCACTAACGGAATCACACTCCCACACAGCTCCGAAGAACAGGCCAGGTACGGACGGATCATCTCAGAAAAGGAGATGCTGATGCCTGGAGATCTGCTGTTTTTCATCAGGACATACAACACCAGCCGTCTCATTACCCATACCGGGATCTACATCGGGGAAGGAACCTTCATCCACACCTCAAGCAGCAGAGGAGTCATCATAACATCGATGGATGATCCTTACTGGAGCGGGAGATATATCTTCGGCACCAGGATACTCGAGTGAAAATCCTGTCCGAAAGCCGCGCCGGCAATAAGATCCTATAAGTTTGAATCCTGGTTTGAGAGAGACCGTATCATCGAGTCAAGCATCTCCTTCATCCTGATAAGGTCATCAATCTTCAGTTCCCCTTCCACCAGACGGCCGGCAAGCTTTTCAGGGATCAGCGAAGCCTCCTCCTGTAACTCCCGACCCTTCGCGGTGAGCTGAACTATAACCTTTCTCTCATCCTGCCTTGAGCGTTTCCGCCTGACAATCCCCTGATTCTCCATCCGCTTGAGCAACGGTGTGATTGTATTTGTGTTCAGTATCAGCTTCTTCGCAATATCATTCACAGGCATGCCGTCCTCCTCCCACAGTATCATAAGCACAAGATACTGCGGGTAGGTTATACCCAGCCTGTCAAGGAAAGGCTGGTACTCCCTGGTTATCAGTCTTGAGGCCGCGTATACAGGGAAACACAGCTGATTTCCCAGTTTGAGCTGTTCGTAAGCCATGGCGTCCCGATTAACCTTTATCAAGCACCTTCCTGATGCTCTCCTCCATTGTCTCGGGCTTCTTCATCGGGGCAAACCTCTTCACCGGTTTTCCGTTACGGTCTATGAGGAAC
>JAEYZD010000177.1 GCA_023430725.1 Bacteroidota bacterium
GGGCACTGATGTACACATACCTGCAGAAGCAGCTCATGAGATAAACCAACATATTGCTGATCTGCTCCATCCGGTATAAAAGAGGAAGGCTGCCGGTTGGGGCTCCGGCAGCCTTCGCTGCATTAAAACGGACTTATGGAAAGAAAGAATAAATGCCGTTATGGCATCGGTTCTTCTCCGCTTGCAGGATTGAACCTACACCGAAATATATGGGACCGAAAATGAAGATTTGATGAAAAACAGAAAAATATTTATACATTTATACAGCCTGATTTTAGATATTTAACCTTAACTCTAAAAATATGACCAGAAAATTCTCAGTCCTGATGATGCTTCTGTGCCTCGTAATCATTTCAGTATCATGCGGAGGCGGCAAAAGCAATGCAGCAAAGGTTGCACCTGAAACAGATGCGGCAACGGTAACTGCAGATATTGCAATAGAAGGGATGACCTGCACCGGATGTGAAAACACGATCTGCACCGGCATCGAAAAAATTCCCGGAGTGAAAGCCGTCACGGCCTCTCATACTGACGGTAAGGCGACCATCGAGTTTGATGCATCCAAGGTTGACACCGCAGCGCTGAAGGCTGCAGTAGAAGCGGCCGGCTACAAGGCGCTGAAGGTCACAGCCACTGCACCAGGCACAAATTGATATAACTGTTCCTGAAAGATCAAACCGTTTAATCTCAAGCTGATTACCATGTCCAAAGAGAAGCAGGAAGAAGGTAATCGCAGCAATGATCTTGACAGGGCGATAGAGACTTCAAGGCGTGATTTCATAAGGAAAGTCACACTTGCAGGAGCTGTCACTGTCACCGGCGGAGCTGCGATTTACTCAGGCCATCGATTTGAAAAGGCGAAGCACAGGGAGGGCTTTGTAAAGGTTCTTACTGAAGATAACAGGCTGGTTGAAATCCCGGTTGAACAGATGAGGGATTTCAAGCCTGACCTTAAGATGCTTCAGAGCCGTGGCAGGGAAGGGATTGCCGGCCGGAGGTGGGTGATGGTAATTGACCTCTCAAAGTGCCGCAATGCCAGGAAGTGTGTTGAGGCATGCCAGAGTGCGCATCACCTGAGGCCGTATGAATACCATATTAATACTCTTGTGATGCAGGAGTCGGTCAACACCCCTGCCTTCTTCATGCCCAAACCCTGCCAGCACTGTGACAATCCGCCGTGCGTATCGGTGTGCCCGGTGGACGCCACCTTCAAAAGACAGGACGGGATAGTGCTCATAGACAATGAGAGGTGCATTGGCTGCCGTTTCTGCATCGCAGCCTGCCCCTACTCTGCCAGGATATTCCACTGGCAGGAACCGTCGCTTAATGAGGCTGACAAGGATAAGGAGTACGATGTGGAGCTTAACGTCCCTCAAAAGAAAGGTACTGTGACAAAATGCCTCTTCAGCGCTGACAGGCTCAGGGAGGGAATGCTTCCGTACTGTGTATCGGCCTGCCCCAACGGTGTGTTCTACTTCGGGGATGAGAATGAGGATGCCGTCACAAACGGTACCACAAAGGAGACAGTTCGCCTTAGCGAGTTGCTTGAGAAGAATGCAGGTTACAGGCTGATGCCTGAACTTGGCACGAAACCAAGGGTCTACTATCTGCCCCCAAAGAACAGGATCTTTGAGTTTGAGGAGGGAGAAAAGAGAGAGTATAAGGAAGAAAAAGCATAAACCGTCAACAATATGGATGATATCCGTTTCAGCAAACCGGGAGAGCAGGGGAAGATCAATTCCCTTGCCGCTGACATCCTGAAGAATGTCAGGATCAATACCGGCTTCCTTCTCTGGATGGGTTTTCTTGGGACGCTGCTGGTTGTCTGTCTCTATGCCTACACAATTCAGCTTCGCGAAGGACTTGGTGTAACAGGCCTTCGTGATGTGACAAGCTGGGGGATGTACATCGCCAACTTCGTCTTCTTTGTTGCCACCAGTCTTTGCGGGATGCTGATAAGTTCAGTCCTCGGACTCATCGGGTACAAATGGGTCAAACCCATCTCACGCATTGCTGAGATAATAGCCATCGCGTTTGCAGCTGTGGCAGGACTGGTGATCATCTCGGACATGGGCCGTCCCGACAGGCTCCCGTATGTCTTCCTGTTCGGAAGGGTTCAGTCGCCCATCCTGTGGGACGTCACGGTGGTCACGACCTACTTTGTACTGAGTCTTCTCCTTTGGTTTTTCCCGATGATACCTGATCTTGCCATAGCGAAGGACAAGCTTGAAGGGAGACCGAAATTCCTTGTCAAAGCCTATGAAATCCTGTCATTCCGCTGGATGCATCACGAGACGCAATACCGGATAATGGGTCAGGCGGTGAGGATATTGCTTATACTGATTATCCCGACCGCATTTGCAATACATACAGTCACCTCGTGGCTTTTTGCCGTGACACCGAGGGTCGGGTGGGACAGCACGATCTTCGGGCCCTACTTCATCTCGGGGGCATTTGTGTCCGGAGCTGCAGCCGTTATCATCGCCATGTACTTCTTCAGAGTGAACTACAGGCTGGATAAATACCTGAATGCGCAGGTGTTTGAACGGATGGGCAGGGTAATGGTGCTTGTAGCAATAGTCTACCTGTATTTTAACCTCAACGAGTTTCTTGTTCCGGCGTACAAGCTGAAGACAGGTGATGCAATACATCTGAGGGAGCTCTTTACAGGGCATCATGCGATGCTCTTCTGGGGAATACAGCTGTTCGGGCTTGTGATTCCAATAGTGCTTCTCCTGTTCAGACAGATGCGGAAACCACTGCCTATGATGGTCATCTCAGTGTTTGTGCTTTGTGCCTCATGGCTCAAGAGGTATATAATTGTTGTTCCTCCGCAGGCACATCCCAACCTCCCGGTACAGCATGTCCCGATTGAATGGGTGGTTTACAAACCGACACTGATTGAGATAGCTGTAACTGTGGCATCCATCGTGCTAGTACTTATCATAATTACGGTTCTTTCGAAGCTCTTCCCCGTGGTACCCATATGGGAGATGGCAGAGGAACATGAAGGAGAGGAAAAAATCATCCAGTAACCGAAAACACATTCGCTATGAAATATACCGCAGCACTCATATTTTGCCTGATGTTGCTTCCGTCATTCGCCAGGGGCCAGGATTGGGTGGTTCCGGATGACAGGAAAGGGAGGCTCAGCACCTTCCCCTTCACCGACGAAACCAGGAAAGAGGGGGAACGGCTCTACCGGATCAACTGTCAGTCGTGCCACGGAGACCCGGGAAAAAACAACTCCATTGCGCTTGTGCCTCCTCCGGGCGACCCTGCAACTGAAAAGATACAGAGAAACTCTGACGGTGAGATCTTTCACAAGGTTGCCGTCGGGCGCGGCCAGATGCCATCTTTCCGCAGTGTACTGTCGACGGATGAGATATGGAAGGTTGTCTCCTACCTCAGGAGTTACAACCGCGATTATGTTCAGAAGGTTATGCAGGTTATTACATCTTCGGCTTACCCTGGCGCAGTCATCGGCATGAAGATGGCATTTGACGAAGTCAGCAGAACTGTAGCAGTAATTACCTCTGCCACAAGCGAATCCGGCACTGTTCCGGTGACGGGCGCCGGCATCAGGTTGCTTGTCTCCAGGTACTTCGGGAAGATGGCAGTTGATGAGGAAAAGACAACTGACAATAAGGGCATCGCTCTCTTCACATTGCCTGAGGGACTGCCCGGGGACACTGCCGGTAATCTCAGCTTCAGTGCGCAGTTTTCGGATGAAGCGACTTTCGGAAGTGTATCAAAGGATTCAGTACTCAGGGCTGGTGCTGTGACTGTGCCGGTCAGCCTTACGGCGAAGAGAGCCATGTGGAACACTGTCCGGAAGGCTCCTGTATGGATTATCCTGGCGTACGGGTTTGGGGTACTGGCAGTTTGGGGATTCATTTTCCTTGTGATGATGAAGCTCCGTGACATATTCACTGTTGGCACTGTCCTCAGAAAGGGAATTCCACAGGCAGAGACTGATAAACACTAAAACAATAAACAAATGAAGCACCTGGCTCCTATCGGACGTATCCTGTTTGCACTGCCATTTGCCGTGTTCGGGATAAACCATCTGATAATGATGGATTACTACCTGGGTATGCTTACCTCCTTCGTTCCGCTCGGAGGTTACACAATTATTCTTACGGGCCTGGTGATGATTGCTGTAAGCATAAGTATCATCACCAAAAAGTTCATCAGGCTCTCCACACTCATTCTGGCCGGGCTGCTGCTGATTTTTATCCTGACCATACATATCCCGCACCTCCTTGACGGGTCCGAGAGGGTACCCATTATGATAGCCTTGCTGAAGGACATCTCGCTGATGGGAGGGTCGCTGATGATTGCAGGTTACTGCGCTGAGAGTGAAACAAAAAAAGAAGCCAAATGAATATCAAGCATCTTACCACAGCAGTTATTTTCCTTGCCCTGCTTGTGCAGGTCAATGCCCAGAAAGTTAAAACAGCTGGTTACAAGCAGCCTGAAGTTGAAGTGGGCGTGGTTGAACATCTCGGTGATACAATCCCACTTGATCTCTGGTTCTACAACGAGGACAGTGAGCAGGTCACCCTTCGTTCACTTATAGACAGGCCGACAATCATGAGTTTTGTCTACTTTGACTGTCCAAACCTGTGCAGTCCCCTTATGGATGGCATCGCAGATGTGGTCGGCAAGATGGATATGACACTGGGCACAGAATACAAGGTCATAA
>JAEYZD010000071.1 GCA_023430725.1 Bacteroidota bacterium
GTATACCGTAGCACCCTTGCACCCCTCCTTCCATGCGGTGAGGTAGAGCTCGGAGACTAGCTCCTCCTTTGCCTCGGCGGGAAGGTTGATTGTGACGCTGATTGAGTGATCAACCCATTTCTGAATGGCACCCTGCATCCTTACCTTCGCTACCCAGTCGACATCATTGGCGGTTGCCTTATTGTACGGTGAAGCCGAAACGATCTCATTAATCTGATCCTCAGTCATTTCCTTCACATCCTCATACCTGTAGCCGTTCACCTTCATCCAGTCGATGAACTTGTGGTGGAATACTACAAACTCCTCCCAGTGGTCACCCACCTCGTCGATGAAGGTCACCTTCACATCCTTGTCGTTGGGATTGACCTTGCGCCGGCGCTTATAGTAGGGCATGAACACCGGTTCAATCCCGGATGTTGTCTGACTCATCAGGCTGGTGGAGCCTGTGGGTGCTATTGTAAGGAGGGCGATATTGCGCCTGCCCTTCTCCTCCATATCTGCAACCATTTCAGGATCAGCATCGCGAAGGCGGCTGATGAAAGGATTTGTCTTTTCGCGTTCTGCGCTGTAGATGGGGAATGCGCCCCTCTCCACTGCCATATTGGTTGAGGCGCGATAAGCCTCGATGGCCAGTGTGCGGTGAACGCTCACGGAGAATTCCGTAGCTTCGTCCGTACCGTACCTGAGTCCCAGCGCAGCGAGCATGTCTCCCTCAGCCGTAATGCCGATGCCGGTACGCCTGCCCTCGCCGGTCTTGTGGCGGATGTTATTCCACATGTTGCGCTCGACGCGCTTCAGTTCCGGATCCTCCGGGTCAGCATCAATCTTGGCAATGATTGCATCTATTTTCTCCTGCTCGAGATCGATTATATCGTCCATAATACGCTGTGAAAGATGCACATGCTCCCGGAAAAGGTCGTAGTCAAATTTCGCCTTTGGCGTAAACGGATCCTTCACATAACTGAAGAGATTAATTGCAATGAGCCTGCAGCTGTCATACGGACAGAGAGGTATCTCGCCGCACGGGTTGGTGGATACGGTCTCGTAACCGAGATCGGCATAGCAGTCGGGAACACTTTCGTTCCTGATTGTATCCCAGAAAAGAACACCCGGCTCTGCCGATTTCCATGCGTTATGCACTATTTTGTTCCAGAGTTTGCGGGCATCTATCTCCCTGACAAACTTCGGGTTGTCTGAGTTGATAGGGTATTGCTGGCGGAAAGACTTGCCCTCAATCACCGCCTGCATGAATTCGTTGGTGATCTTCACCGAGACGTTGGCCCCGGTGACCTTGCCAGCTTCCAGCTTTGCATCTATAAAACTCTCTGAATCAGGATGTTTGATTGAAATAGAGAGCATCAGTGCTCCGCGGCGACCGTCCTGTGCCACCTCGCGGGTTGAGTTTGAATAACGCTCCATGAAGGGTACCACGCCGGTTGATGTCAGGGCGCTGTTGAGCACAGGCGATCCCTTGGGACGGATGTGTGACAGGTCATGACCTACACCGCCGCGGCGTTTCATGAGCTGTACCTGCTCCTGGTCTATCTTCATGATACCCCCGTAGGAGTCAGAGTCACCCCTGTTGCCAATGACGAAGCAGTTGGAGAGTGAAGCAATCTGGTAGTCGTTGCCAATTCCTGTCATCGGTCCGCCCTGCGGAATGATGTACCGGAAGTCTTTGAACGCTTCATAGATGGCCTCAACCGATACAGGATTGGGATATTTCTGTTCGATGCGGTGTATCTCGGATGCAAGTCGCAGGTGCATGTCATCCGGTGTCTTCTCATAGAGGTTCCCGAAAGAGTCTTTGAGAGCATACTTGCTTGCCCATACCTTCGCCGCAAGGTCATCACCGCCGAAATAGAGGCGGGTTGCCTTGATTGATTCCTCGTAGGTAAAAGTATCTTTTGCATTCCCGCCTGCCGGCTTGTTTTTCTTTTCAGTCACCGCCTCTTCCTTTTTGATCTTCCTCTCCTCTTTTTTCGCCTGCTCCTTTTCGTTAGAGGCGACAGTGGCCGAATGGACAAATGAATCTCCCATTGAACGTTAAAAAATATTAAAGTTTGAATATAAGTTAGTTAGTCTACCTTCCGTATGTCTGAACGGGTTTTGCTAAAATAGGTAAGCCGGCAAGAGGAGGCAAGAAGAAAAGTTCTCTTTTATCAACATACATATTAACTTTTTGCACCGCCCCGTATATAAAAAGGAAAGGCCGGAAACCCGGCCTCTCCAAACTAACTGTATTTCTTAATACTAGAAGATAAGACGCACTCCGAGCAGGCATCCCCAGGTGCTGGAGGTGCTGAGGCTCTTGCTGAGTGTTGTCTTGTTTGCAAAATCCTGGAGTGAGTTTGCATTGAGCCTGAAGGTGGGCTGGCTTGTTGCACTTCCCCTGCTTACAACCGTAAGAGGCCTTACGTTTTCGTAACTGGCCAGCGGATTGTAGGTGTAGGCACCCCATGAATCATTGATCATGTTACCGACGTTGAGAAGGTCAAGGCTCACCTGGAGGGTGTATTTGCGGTCACTTCCGAAGTTGGTAAACACATCCTGGAGTATCTTGGCGTCAAACCTGTGAATCCAGGGCTGTACTTCACCGTATCTCTCGGCATACTTGCCCATGCGGCTGTTCAGGTAATCATTCTCATAGACATAGTTCCAGAACGTTGCAGCCTGATCAGCAGCTGACATGCTGTTGTAGGCAACAAACTTGAGTTCATCCGGCTGGCCGGGAACATACATAATGTCAGATGATACACCGTCACCGTTCAGGTCATTTGAATAGGTGTAGGTCCATCTGCCGGTCTGGTAACCTGAGTAAACAAGTGAGAAGGTTGTCGAGAGGTGCTTCAGATACTCAATGCGGTATGATACATTGCCGATAAGCCTGTGAGGAGTGGCAAAGTTCGAGTAGCTGAGTTCCGGGGTGTTCAGGCTTCCGATAGAAGTGTTCGATGAGTAAGCCGAATAGGCTGATGAGCCCGGGTTGGCACTGATGTCCTTGGCCACTGTATAAGTATAGGCAAACATACCTGAGAAGCCTTTGCTGAAGTTCTTTGTCAGCATGGCTGTGAGTGAGTACTGGTAACCCTCGTCACTGTTTACAAGCTCGGTAGCTGCACTGACATTGCTGTTGACCTTGGATGCTGTGCTGCTTGCCCAGTAACCGCGGTTGTCAGCACCTGCCAGATTGCCCGAATAGGGAGCCAGGTTGATGTTGATCTGCTGTACAGAATTGATGTCCTTTGAATAGATTGCTTCACCTGTGAAGACCATATTCCATGGCAGTTCAATGTCAAATGCCAGGTTCGAACGCCATATCTGCGGGAATTTGAACTCCTTGCCAACCTGTGTCAGGGTGGAGTTGTTCGGCAGTGAACCGGGAGTGGTCGGGAAGAGTGTCGGGTTTGAAGCAAGAAGATCCTTGTAATCAGGATTGAATCTCAGGTCGGTGAGGTTTGCACCGCCACCCTGTGAACCCCAGCCGATTTCAGGCGACTGAAGGGTACCTGCGTTTGTGGGCTGGTTGGTGAACCATACGAAAGGAAGCATACCGGTAAAGATGCCTGTTCCTCCGCGGACCTGCAGTGAACGGTCACCCTTGACGTCCCAGTTGAAGCCGAAACGCGGGGAGATCACCAGCTGGCTTTCAGGCCATGTGCTGACATCCATTTTCTTGCCGTCAATAAATGTAAGAGCCGAGATTGCGGGGTTATCCTCCATCTCGTCGAGGTACATCGGAAGCTCGAGGCGGACACCGTAGGTCAGCTTGAGTTTGGGAACAACCTGCCATTCATCCTGCAGATATGCTGCTGCGAAGCCGAAGGTTGCAATTGCACCCGGGGCATCAACACCGTTGTATCCGTAGGTCACGCCGAAGCCCGAAGGTGCCTGGTTGTTGAGGAAGGCATCAACTGACGCATAACGGTAGTATGAAGTACCCTCACGGATGTAGGAGTTGCGGAAGAAGAGACGGTCAAACGATACACCTGCGGTCAGCGTGTGCCTGTTCAGGTTTACCGTCAGGTTGTTGGTGATCGTCAGTGTCTTGTTTGTAACATCGTTGTTGAAAGTGAAGAGCTCATAACCGAATGACATGTACTGGTCGCCATCCTTCCAGATGTCAACGAACGGGAACAGGTCTGAGTTACTTGTGCGTGTATCCTGTATAAAGGTATAGCTTGCAAGGAACTTGTTTGAGATCTTCGGTGAGAAGCTGCTGTTGAGTTCACCGGTCATTGAGCGGACCGTGTTCTTGAATCCGTAGAATGCATTTGAGAATGCAAGTGACTGGCTGCTTATACGGCCTGAGTTACGCGGGTTGTTGGGTGGTCCGCTTGTTGCGTTGGTAGTCTGGTCAGATGTACCGACAACGTCATTGTACCTCAGGGTCAGCTTGTGATTGTTGCTGATGTTCCAGTCAAGGCGGGCAAGAATCTTCGTATTCTTGTTTTTGAACGGGTCGAAATCCTTGTATTTGCCCGGATCATAGTCATATGTGTTGATGAGGTGATCCCTTACACGGATCATGTCAGCTTCGGTGGTCCTGGAGATCATCAGGTCAGGATCGGCAACGCCGTTGGTGCTGGGCTTCCACGTTACACCGGGGATGCTTTCAGTACCGTATTCTCCGCTGAGGAAGAAGAAGAGTTTGTTCTTGATGATGGGACCGCCGATGCGTCCGCCGAAGTTCATTGAACTCCTGGAGTTTGCGCCCTGAACCTCCCTGCCGTCAACCGTATTGCCGGTAAAGGACTCGGGACGGATATAGGTGTAAACTGAGCCTTTGAATGTGTTGTCACCGCTGCGTGTGACTGCGTTGATGCTGGCGCCTGTGAACTGCGACTGGCGAACATCATAGGGTGCCATGCTGACGGAGATCTCCTCGATAGCATCAAGTGCAATTGGCTGTGCCTCTCCGCCCGGCAGCGGGTTGCTGCTCAGACCGAAGTTGTTGTTGAATGCAGCACCGTCAATTGTGATAGTGTTGAAACGGCCGTCACGGCCACCGAACGAGTTACCCTGTGCCTGGGGAGTAAGCCTGGTAAAGTCGATAAGACTCCTGTTGATGGTAGGCATGTTGACAATGTCACGGCCACTTACGTTGGTCACGGTACCTGAACGCTCCGAACTGAGGATTGAGTTGCGGAGACCGGCAGTCACAACAACCTCCTGAAGTGAGGTGGTTGTCTCCGAGAGCTGTCCGTTCTGCACATAGTTCTCACCCAGTCTAAGGGCGATATCAGTATAGGTACTGGTTGAATAACCCACAAATGAGACATCAACCTTGTAAGGACCGCCGACGCGCATGTTCTGGATCCTGTAGTTTCCGGCAACGTCACAGAAGGTAGCATACTGCGTTCCTGAGGGAACGTGAACTGCAACCACGGTGGCTCCTGCCAGAGGCTCACCCTTGCTGTCAGTGATCTTCCCGCTGAGGGAAGATGTCGTCACCTGCGCCATCAGGGCGGCAGACCCTATGAACAGGGACAACAGAATGAAAGTTAGCTTTAGTTTTCGCATGATTGAATTTAGTTAGAAAAGTTATGGTTATTGCTCTGTATTATAATAATGATATTCAGGTGATTCAGGTTGAACTCCACTCCAACCGGAGCAGATGGTTAAATTACATTTACGGGCAGAATTAGCCGGAATTGTCATTTTGTAATTATTAACAACTTTTTAACGTGTTATCAAAAAGATATGAGCAGGTCATTTCCCGATTTTGGAGCCCCAAAGGTAATAAACTCCTACTTTTACGGAAATTAAATTTTTGTTTCAATGATACGCCTGATAGCCCTGTTTATCTCAATCGTGCTCCAGATAGTCGCCGCAGGCATAGCACTGCGCTTCATGAAACTGACGCGCTACCGCCTTTCATGGATACTTCTATCCTCATCCTTTGTACTGATGGCTGTGCGCACCCTGATACAGCTCATCGAGTATTTTCAGGGCAAGCCTTCGTTTGAGCTCATGATGGCAGATGAATGGATGAATGTTCTCATTTCTGTAATGATTATTACCGGGGTGGTTCTGATCAGGGAGCTGTTTTACTCGCTGAAGCGTGCGGAATCAGACCGCACCCGGTCAGAACGAAGGCTGCTTAACGCCGTTATCAACACCGAGGAGACAGAAAAGAAGAGATTTGCCAAGGATCTGCATGACGGCCTGGGGCCCCTTCTCTCCACCGTGAAGATGTCACTGTCGGCCCTGACTCCCCGCATGACCGATCCTGTCGGGACGGAGATTCTGAACAACACCACCCATGTGGTCAACGAAGCCATCAATACTATCAAGGAGATCTCCAACAACATGAGCCCGCATGTCCTTACAAACCTGGGTGTTGCGAGTGCCATCAGCACCTTCACCGCCAAAGTTAACAGCACCCGGAGCGTCAAGATCGATTTCAGGACAAACATGGAGGGTGAACGGTTTGACAGCGACAGGGAGGTGGTTCTGTACAGGGCAGCCTGCGAGCTGATAAACAACGGCATGAAGCACTCGGGAGCCTCACGGATAGAAATCGAGCTCCGCCGGCACCAGAAAATTATTACCTTGCAGTACCTTGACAATGGCAGGGGATTCGACATGGAGAAACTTTCATCCGAAGAGGCGGTGGGTATGGGAATACCAAACATCGAGACCAGGGTGAGGTCGGTTGACGGAGTCTTCGTTATCGAGAGCTATCCCGGAAGGGGCACCAGCGCCCTTATCAGGGTGGATGGGGATGCGGAATTCAGGCAATAGGCAATAGGCAGTAGTGTGACAATGATTGCAGACAAAGAAACATATATTGGATAATGCCTGTAGGGCATAAAGAATTGTAATTCAGGACATGACACATGAAAGACGCTCGCAGAGCGTCAGGAATTGTAGATAAATGACCATATATTGGATATTGCCTGTAGGGCATAAAGAATTGTAATTCAGGACATAACACATGAAAGACGCTCGTAGAGCGTCAGGAATTGTAACAGAGATCATATGGAAAAAATCAGAATCGCCCTGGCTGACGACCACCAGCTTTTCCGCAACGGCCTGAAAATACTCCTCGGCGGCTACAGCGAATTCGAGGTGGTGGCCGAAGCCTCCAACGGCGCCGAACTGCTGAAAACACTCGATGAATGCCCCACTGACATAATCCTCATGGATATAAGCATGCCCGAGATGGACGGCGTTGAGGCAACAGCCCGCATCACACGCCAGCACCCCGCCTCGAGCGTCATCGCCCTCTCAATGTACGGCGAAGAGGAATATTACTACCGTATGGTTGACGCCGGAGCAAAGGGATTCGTGCTGAAGGACTCCGACATCACCGATGTCCGTGACGCAATCATCGCCGTGCACCGCGGAGGAAACTACTTCTCGCAGGAACTGCTATACCATGTTATCAGACGGATAAAGAACAGGGAACAGGAGGAGAAGAGCTCAAGCCTCTCCAGGCGTGAAAAGGAGATCCTTCTCAAGATATGCGAAGGTCTCTCAAACCACGAGATAGCAGATGCACTCTTCATCAGTAAACGTACTGTTGACAAACATCGGGCAAACCTGCTAGCAAAAACAGGATCCAAAAACACCGCCAGTCTTATTCTCTATGCAATCAGGAACAGACTGATAGAGGTCTGAGATGAGCGACAGACATTCACTGGGACCTCAGGGCGAAGAACTTGCCGCCGGATACCTCGTCCGGCAGGGATACCGGATCCGCCACCGCAACTGGCGCTCGGGACGCACCGAAATTGATATAATAGCTGAAAACGACCTGTATATCGTCTTCGTGGAGGTAAAGAGCCGATCCGCCGGTTTTGCCGTCCATCCCGCCCAGGCCGTCAACGTCCCCAAACAGCGTACCATAATAAACGCCGCTTCGAACTACATTGACACCTATGGCATTTTCAAAGAGGCAAGGTTCGATATAATAACTGTCATAACCAGCGGCCAAAACCATGAGATAGACCACATCGAAAACGCATACTACCCGACGATGTAGCCGCCGGCCACGGATGCCGGCTGCTCAATAACATTTCGCCTTTAATAATATTTGAATACTTTTATCCGTGCTAAAAATCATCCAAAAACATATGCGCATGAAAAAATCAGTATTAGTCCTGATGGCACTGGCAATTGCCGCCATGCCCCTCCAGGCTCAGAAGACAAAAAAACAGGCCGCCGCCGAACCCGAGGGGTTCAAATTCACAACCGTGGTCTCCCTCCCTGCCACATCAGTAAAAAATCAGGCAGCAACCGGTACCTGCTGGTGTTTCGCAACAACCTCCTTCATGGAGTCGGAACTCCTTCGCATGGGCAAGGGTGAATATGATCTCTCGGAGATGTTCGTTGTGAGAAAAACATACGAGAACAGGATACTCGACAACTACCTGCGCCAGGGAAAAGGCAACCTGGGGCCGGGAAGCCTTTCACCCTCATGGACCCGGGTCTTCAATGAAGACGGCCTGATGCCGGACGAAGCATACACGGGCATCAGCTATACCTCCCCGGGTCACAACCACAGCGAGCTCCAGTCATATCTCGAAGCTGTAACAGCAGTTCCGATAAAGATGAAACGGATCAGCAAGGAGTCGGGCGAAGTCACAGGCGCCATCCTGGATATCTACCTCGGGGAAGTTCCCGAAACATTCACCTACAAGGGCCAGAGCTACACACCAAAGTCATTTGCCGCCAGCCTTGGCCTGAACATGAATGATTATGTCCATATCACGTCTTTCTCGCATTTCCCATTCTATACCGAAGGACTGATAGAGGTACCTGACAACTGGGAGATGAACCGCTTCCATAATGTTCCGCTTGATGAACTGATCACCATCATGGACTATGCCCTGAACAACGGCTTCACTGTCAACTGGGACGGCGACGTGAGTGAAAGGGGATTTTCACATGCCAACGGCGTTGCAATCAACCCTGACATCACAAAGATGGACCTCTCAGCAATGACCGACAGGGCCCGCTTCGAGGGGATGCAGTCTGACCGCACTCCGATTCCGGGTATGTTCGACAAACCGGGTCCCGAGATCAATGTGACTCAGGAGATCCGTCAGAAGGGATATGAGGCTTTCGTCACATCAGATGATCACCTTATGCATCTCACCGGGATTGTGAAGGACCAGAACGGCAACAAGTATTACATAACCAAGAACTCATGGGGTACAGACCGTAATCCTCACGGAGGATACCTCAACATGTCGGAGAGCTATGTAAGGGCCAAGACCATATTCATCATGGTGCATAAGGATGCAATTCCTGCTGACATAAAGACAAAACTGGGACTCTGAATCACTGCCTGAGGTCTGCGGCATAAGAAAAATAGCCGCAGATCATTGAAAAAAAGACAAACAGGTCCTGCCCGGGCTGGGACTCAAAAGAGTTGTTTCCTGCAAAATTGACCAGGAAAGCAACCAGGAAAAGAATAAACATCATTGATTTATATGCCTTCTTCTCAATTACGAAGAAGGCATATAATATTATTGTGATAACCAGCCCGAAGACTCCGAGGGTGATCAGGATGAACAGGTACTGGCTGTGCGGCTTCATATTCAGCCCGGCCAGTTCCGAGTTGTTCTTCCTAAGACCGTGATCCACTGCCTTCAGGACACCGCCCGTTCCCCATCCAAAAAGAGGACGCGCCGTGAACGCCTCCCATGAAGCTTTCCAGAGATCAATCCGCTTCGTCAGGGAGCCCCATTCAGTCATCTTCCCGTCGCTTTTTTCATAGAGATAGAGACTCATCATCTCCTCCCAGGCCCTTACATAGATTCCGGGCCGGTCAGTGTTGAGATGGTTTGTGATACCCTTTTCAATCGCTTCAATATCATTTCCGGCAAGCATCATGAAGTGCTCACTGTCCTTCCTGAGGCCAAGTGACGACATATACCTGAACAGCGTTGCCCGCAGCTCCTGCCCCGCCAGGTCCCTCCCGTCATAGTCAAGGCTGCTCCTGGCATTCCACGCTTCCCTCAGCTCCCCGTCAGCAATGTATATATAGACCGGGTTTCCGTTCTCCCTTATTATATTATTTGTATCGTGAATGTAAGCAGTGCCTGCGGCAGACAGGGAATCAAGGCTGCGCAGAGCGACGGGGTTTTCTGCATGTGTATCACGCCAGATGCCTGCCAGGGGCCACAGTGCAACACCTGCAAGTACCGCGAAACCGGCAGGCACCGCGATCCTGACAGCATAACTCCCTGACCTCGATGCAAGAGTCACTGTCAGCCAGATCGCTGCAACCGAAAAGGCTGCTACGCCTGACAGCGCCCTGAGATAGAACAGGAAGAAGATCAGCCAGGCCACGCCAGCGAGACAGGCAACAAATAAAAACCGTTTTCCCCTCATGTCCCATGCCAGCATCAGCAACTGAAAAACGGCAATCACAACCATCAGCCCGAAATAGATACCCGGGATGAAGGGAGAGGCTTCACGGTATGACAGTGAAGGATCAAATTGCGTCCTCAGGAAACCGATGACCGAGACAACCAGAACCGAGGAGATGAATAGCCACAGAATCCGCCGTGTCATCTTCCTGCCTGGAAGCTCCGATGTTGCCACTGTCAGGGGCAGAAACAGCGTCGGCAGCTTATGGAGCAGGTCATGACGGAGCCCGTAACCCGGGTCCGCGGACCATGCCAGCCCTATGACATTCAGCAGGTATATCAGCATTAAAGCGATGGCAGCCCGGTCAGTGCGGAGCCTGCTGAACTTCGTCCTGAATCCGCCCTCCGCAAGCCAGTTTACCGCCAGGATTAATTCACTGACCGTCAGCAGCCACCTAGAGGAGGGGAGGAATATCGCAATCAGGCAGAGCGAAGCGAGGTAGATCCCGCGGTGAACACCACTGCGCGTAATATCGGTATCATAGACCATCTCCCTGGCCGGGCTTTGGTGACAACGAATCTTTTACAGCAAGAACGTCTCTCCTGATCGACTGTAAAGAGTAGCCATGGCTCGTGATGTATTCACGGCATTCCCGTGCGGTTTTCTCATCAAAGACAACCTCTTCGTAGATGATCACCTCAGGCGAGATCCGGTCCAGGTCAAGCATCTTAAGCAGCTCATAATCAAATCCTTCGGTATCAATTGCCAGCAGATCGGGTGACCGCCCCTCAAAATAGCTCAGCAGTGTCCCGGGGCTGACCGTGGCTACCTCATCGCGGATTATACAGTCATCCTCATTTGCAGGCAATGTCACCCCCTCCCTGCGCATATTCCGCAGTATGCTGCCGTCACGGAGCTTTTTCACCAGCACCTCCCTGCTGAAGCTTGACAGGCCTGTTGCCCATCGCTCCCTGCTTATTGAGAGCTTATAAAGAGGTCTCATGCCGTCGTTGCGGTCAAGGGCTGCGTTGATTGCCGTGACCTCCGGCCTCTTCCGGTGAAGCCTGGAGAGGTATTCATTGAACACATCCGGCAGAGGCTCAACCAGGACACCCCGCCAGTTGTCCCTCTTGATGAACATATGAAGCGGATCATTTATGAAACCGTCGTTTGCCCCAACCTGGAGGAACGTAACAGGTTTGTGTTCCCGGGAATATTTGTCGAGAAAAACCTCAATTGTGCCTGGTTTTGGCTTGTAGATGTGTCTGCAATAGTATAACCACAGCGGATTCTCGGAAGCACTGAGGTTGAATAAAAATTTCCTGTACCCCTTCCTTAGCCTGTATTTTAACCTCATGTTTCCCTGGTATTTAAAATGTGTCTGATAGTGTAATTCAATTCACACAATGCTTCTGAATCGTTCCGGGATCCTGATCACCGGCTTTTCCGTAAGCATGCCTGGTTTATTAAGGGCAAACAGCGGACGGAAGATGCTCTCCCTTCTTCTTGCCTGCTCGAAGAAAGCATCGCCCTCAACCGGACTTTTCTTTGTGATCAGGTCGAAAAGCTCATATCTCCTGTCAAGGTGGCCCCGCCAGCCGGCATTAAGCAGCGACTGATCCTCCATTTTTCTCTTCGAGATATCATAATCCACCATTCCGAAATGAAACAGGAAGAGGTTCGGGTCAATATGAAAATTCCTGTATCTGACCCTGTGAAATCCGGCACCCCATCTGACAGGCCGAAAGGCAACAATGGCTTTTGTGTAGCGTGCCGAGACATGGGCAAAACTCCTCTGCTCCAGGAACGGCCTTGAAGGATCGATGGGCTTTTCAAGCTCGAGATGCTGTCCTACATCCAGCCCGAGGGCTGAGAGGGAAGCAGATTTTACAGGCTTTTGCAGATAACCGGACAGTGAGAGTCCGCGGGCAGGGTCCACGACAAGGGCCTCATCAATGTCATGAGCTATGACAATATCATACCTCAGGAACAATGACTTCGTGAAATTGGAGATGAGATCAATCCTGTTTTTGTCTCCCCGCGACCTGTTGAGCCTCTGGCGGGGCAGCCTTATCACATTGATGGAGGCATGATCCTCCGGCAGCGGCTGATCATGACCGTCAATAAAGAGAAACAGGTTCTCATGACCCAGTTCCTTCCCGTAATAATCAATCCACCTGGGAATAAAGAACTGGTCATTCCTGACCATTGATACTGCCCCGATCTTTTTTCGGTTGCCTTCAGACATGCGACTTGATTTTTCTGGCTAAAATTGCATAAAAATAATAAAGCCGTAAATTTACAACAAAACAATGTCAGATAACATAAAACCTGCTGACAACGGACCAATTGACGCAGTAATACTGTGGGTTGACGGAAGCGACGCAAGGCTGGCCGAAAAAAGGGCGCGTTACCTGGCATCGGAAAAACTCACCACTGCCCACCCCGGTGCAAGTGCAACACGTTTTGCATCATCCAATGAAATCAGGTATTGCGTCCTTTCAATTCTGACATTTGCACCCTTTGTAAGAAACATCTACCTGGTCACCGATGAACAGGATCCGGGCCTTGACGATGAGGTCAGTGAACGCTTTCCCGCCAGGGCGGGATGCATTAAGATTGTTGACCACCGGGAGATCTTCCGGGACTATGAAGAGTATCTCCCTACATTCAACAGTTCCTCGATACACACAATGATATGGAGGATCAGGGGATTGTCGCCGAACTTCATCTATTTCAATGATGACACGATCCTGATAAGGGAGACAACAGCCGAAGACTGGTTCAGAGACGGCAAACCCGTGCAGCGTGGAAAATGGCTTCTGCCTCCGGTCAGAAAGATTGCCGGAAATGCATTCAAAATCCTGCTGAACAGGTACCTGAAAGGAAACAGGGATTACCGTCCAAAAATCTCATTCTATGTGCGTCAGTGGCAAACCGCCCGGCTGCTTGGCAGCAGATGGCGCTATTATTTCCATTGTCACACGGCTCATCCGCTGAGGATAAAGACTCTTGAAAACTTCTTCAGCGCCAACGGGGAACTGCTGAGAAAGACAATTGCATACCGTTTCAGGGACCAGGAACAGCTGCTTGCAAGCTCGCTGGCTTATCATCTGGAGATCAGGAGCGGTAACGCACATCAGGCAAGGCTCAATCTCGGCTATCTTCATCCCTGGTATTCGGAAGAACGGATGAACAGACGGATTGACCGCTGTACAAGAGATGCGAACATAAAGTCCGTTTGCATCCAGAGTGTGGAGATGATGAGCCCCGGACATCGGAAAAAGATATTTGACTGGCTGGATGAAGTATTAAACCTTAAAAATGAAAACTGAGAATCATCCGAATTCTGCCTCCCCGCAACATGTATCCGGTGATCCCATCGATGTTGTCATTGCCTGGGTTGACGGAAGTGACCCGAAACTTGCAGAGAAACGAAGCAGATACAGCGGCAGCAAACCGGTACCGGTCTCCTCGGGAGCCCACCCTACAAGATTCGCATCCTCAAATGAGATAAGGTACTGCGTGCTTTCAGTATTGCGCTTTGCCCCCTTCGTCAGGAAGATCTTCATTGTAACTGACAGCCAGGATCCCGGTCTGACAGGAGATCTGCAGAAATACTTTCCTGAAAGGGCAGGATCAGTTACAGTAGTTGACCACAGGGAGATTTTCGACGGTTACAGCGAGTACCTGCCTACATTCAACAGCATCTCGATAGCAAACATGATCTGGAGGATCAAAGGACTTTCAGAAAAGTTTGTCTATTTCAATGATGACATCTTCCTGGTAAGGAGCATATCACCGGCTGAATGGTTTGTCGGCGGTGCCCCCGTAATGAGGGGCCGGTGGGTTCCGGCACCCTGGCCCAGGATTGGCTGGGATCGACTGAGAACGGCATTTAAGAGGCGTGTTGCTGGCAGACCTGATTTCCGGCCCAGAGCCTCCTTTCACCTTGGTCAGTGGAATTCAGCAGCACTGCTGGGTTACAGGCTCAGATACTTCACAAACAGCCATACACCCCAGACCTTCAGCCGCAGCCTCGTTGAAAATTACTTTGCGGAAAATGATCCGGTCCTCAGGAAAAACATATCATACCGGTTCCGGGACCCGGGTCAGTTTACCTTCAGCTCTTTTTCAAACCATCTGCAGTTGCTGAACGGCAACAGGAACATCGCCCGCCCCGGACTTGTCTATCTCAAACCTGAAAACAGGGGGCCCGGCTATATTGACTCAAAAATCCTTCTCTGCGAACGTGATTCGTCTATAATATACATGTGTGCCCAGAGCCTCGACATGTGCGGGGAACATGACCGGGTGAGGCTTTTCGGATGGCTCGACGGAAGACTTGGTCTCGAGAATTGAGTCAGTCCTAATTCACCAGGAGGTTGCACCCGCGGATGTCCGCATCATCAAATCTTCCCTGTACCTCGAACTCTCCGCCCGGATGCATCCGTCCGAGATCGGCTGTGGCAATGAATGAGCATGACCATAGGTTGGCAAGGTCGATGACGCTAATGCCACCCGCCGCTCCCGGCTCATCTGTATGGTCTGCAGGATCGTGGCTGTCGCGGATAAATACCTTCATCCACGGCGGGGCGGTGAAAAGCCCGCCTCCGTCAGACCAGGCCTGGCTGAGCAGTTCGGTCATGCCGTACTCCGAATGCACCGATCTGACCCCGAAGGCTTTCATCAGGATCTCATGCACCTCCTCCCTGATCATCTCCCGCCGCCTCCCTTTCATCCCTCCTGTCTCCATGATGATGACATCAGACAAATCACGCGGATGCTCTTCCGCCAGATCAAGCAGAGCGAAGGTGACCCCGATCAGCAGCACCTTCAGTCCTGCCCCACGCGCCCTCTCAACTGACCGGAGAAGCGCAGCATGGTCATTCAGGAAGAACCCTCCCAGACTATTGCCGGAGATCTCCATCAGCCTGTTGACCATATAAATAAGAGAGGAGCCTTCCCTTTCGAGATACGAAGGGAGCAGTCCCATTATGGCATACTGCGAAGGATCTCCGTAGCAGAGCCTGAATCCCTCCTCCAGGCTGCGGTCATAGATTGAAGGATCCTTCAGATGGTGGCGGCTCTGCCTGAATCCTGTGGTTCCGCTGCTTAGAAACACCCTTTCAGCAGGGCCTTCACCAGTCATTACCGTATGATCCCTGAAGAAGGAGATGGGCATGAAGGGGATGCTAAAAAGTGAGCCGACCTTTTCCGGGTCAACGCCAAGGAGATCAATATACTGACCGTAGACCGGGCACCCTGCCGCCTGGAAACGAAAGATCTCCAGCGCCATCCTCTCAAACGACTTGTCATCGGTGACCCTGAAGATCTCTTCGCGTGAAGGTGAATTCATTGCTGTTACGGGAATGTAGCTGATCCGTCAGGCTGCCATACCCACTCAAGCTTGCAGGTGGCAACTGCAGGACTGACAGAGGTGTCAAGTGTCAGGTTGACGATCCTCAGCTTGGCATACTTCGCATCCCTGGTCTTCACCACCCATACCTGGTTTGTTGAAATCGGCGCCGCCAGGTCAATCCATGTATAGGAGCCCACAGTCTTCAGCGCCCTGAAGGCGTTAACCGACTCGGCATCAGTGACGTGGTTGCTCACAAGGGCGAATGGAGGATCGAGAGTGTTTGAAGTGAGGAACGGCAAAACAGGACCTCCGGTTGTCACCGCTCCTGCCATCAGTGTGATATCAGCCCTGTTTGCATCGGGAAGCGTGGGGACCTCCTTCGCTTCGTCAAAGGAGAGCCCCATCGCGTAATAATATGAACCACCGTCATACAGTTCATTGGTCAGTGTGATCGTTCCCGATGTCACCTGGTCATCACCGCCGCACCCCGCAAAAAACAGCGTGGCAGCCAGAACCGGTATGAGGCAGAGTTTCATTATTCTCCCCTGATTGCGGTTATGCCGGGCAGTTTCTTACCTTCCATGTATTCAAGCATGGCGCCGCCGCCGGTGGAGACATAACTGACCTTATCTGCCAGTCCGTTTTTATTGATTGCTGCAACCGAGTCGCCTCCGCCAATGAGTGAAAACGCACCCTTTTCTGTGGCTTTTGCAACAGCCTTTGCTATCGCTGTGGTTCCGGCAGCAAATTTCTCCATCTCAAACACACCCATCGGGCCGTTCCAGAGAATGGTTCTTGAATTCATAATCACCTTTTCAAACAGTTCAATGCTCTTCGGGCCGATGTCCAATCCCATCCAGCCGTCCTTAACATCGTCGATGGCTGATGTGTATGTGTTTGCCTCGGCGTCGAACTTATCAGCGTTAACCCCGTCAACCGGGAAAATCAGGTTAACTCCTTTCGCCTTTGCCTTTTCGATCACAGCCTTTGCCACATCAAGCTTGTCAGCTTCGCAGAGCGAATTACCTATGCTGCCACCCATCGCCTTGATGAAGGTATATGTCATCCCGCCGCCGATTATCAGGTTGTCAACCCTGTCAAGCAGGTTATCAATTATAAGTATCTTGTCTGACACCTTGGCGCCGCCCATAACCGCTGTAAAAGGTTTCTCTGAACTCCTGAGGACCTTGTCCATGGCAGCCAGCTCGCTGTTGATCAGGAATCCGAACATTCTCTTCTCCTCCGGAAAGTTATCGGCTATCACTGCAGTGGTTGCATGAGCCCTGTGAGCAGTGCCGAATGCGTCGTTGACATAGATGTCAGCGTATGTCGAAAGCTTCCTGGCCATCTCCTTCTGCTTCACCTTAAGGGCAGCCTTCGCGGCCTTCTTCTCCTCATCAGTGGCAGTCTCGGGAAGAACGGGCTTACCCTCCTCCTCGGGATAGAACCTGACATTCTCAAGCATCATGACCTCACCCGGCTTCAGGGCTGCGGCCATCGCCGCTGCCTCATCACCAAGTGCATCAGGAGCGAAGGCAACCTTCATCCCTAGAAGCTTCTCCAGCACAGGCAGAACGGGAAGGAGTGAATACTTCTCCATAACTCCCTCAGGCCGGCCCAGGTGAGACATGAGTATTACCGAGCCTCCGTCAGCCGCTATTTTCCTTATTGTCTTCAGCGCTCCGCGGATACGTGTATCATCTGTCACCTCGCGTGTCTTCTTGTCAAGAGGCACGTTGAAATCGACCCTTACAATGGCTTTGAGACCTTTAAAATTAAAGCTGTCAATCATTTTCATAGTCCGTATTGTTTAATTCTTGCTTATTCAGGAGTACAAAGTTAACCAAATTGGAAAACCTTATCTGCCTCCGTTTGTTCATTAATCAAAATGAATGGATTAATTTTAAAATAAAAATATGGCAAAAATTACACTCAGGGGTAACCCGGTCAACACTTCAGGTTCACTCCCTGAAAAGGGCAGCAAGGCTCCCGCATTCAGCCTCGTAAAATCAGATCTCAGCACCCTCACACTTGATGAGCTGGCCGGCAAGAAGGTGATTCTCAACATTTCACCCAGCCTTGACACTGGCATATGCGCCACAGCCGTGCGCAAATTCAATGTACTCGCTGCCGGCAGGGAAAATACGGTCGTTCTGGCCATCACAAAGGATTTACCTTTTGCCCATGGACGGTTCTGCTCCACAGAGGGGATCAGCAACGTGGTTACCCTGTCAGGATTTCGTGACATCGCGTTCGGGAAGGCATACGGAGTTGATATCCTTGACGGCCCGATGGCCGGTCTCTATGCACGCAGCATTGTTGTAATCGACGAAGAGGGCAAGGTGGTCTACACCGAGCTTGTCCCTGAGATAGTCCGGGAACCTGACTACGACAAAGCCCTGGCAGCACTCTGAGGATTGCACAGTCAAAGGCCTGAGAGTCCGTATCCGTGCCTGCCGGCTGTCTGAATAAGAGCCCGGGCAGCATTCCTGCCGGTAACTCAGATCTTCTATTTTTTACTACATTTGCTCTTCGTCAGGCGAAGGGTAAGATGAATTTTTCACAGATACCGGGTCAGAAGGCAGTGATTGACAGGCTGCGGAACTCCGTAGCGGAGAACCGTGTCAGTCATGCACTCCTCTTCTATGGCCCTGAGGGAAGCGGGAAATTTGCAATCGCCCTGGCGTTTGCCCGGTACATCAGCTGTGAGAATCGCTCTGCGGAAGATGCCTGCGGCAAATGTCCGTCATGTTCCAAGTACGACAAACTGATTCACCCTGACCTCCACTTCGTCTTCCCGGTGATCAAAAAAAAGTCGAACACCGAGCCGGTGAGTGACCATTTCATATCACAGTGGAGGCAGATGGTGCTCCGGTCCCCCTGGTTTTCTCTCACTACATGGACCGAAGCAATGGAGGTGGCCAATGAACAGGCCCTGATACCCGTCGCCGAGTCAGCGGAGATCATCCGCAAGCTAAGCCTGAAGTCATTTGAATCCGACTTCAAGATAATGATCATCTGGCTGCCTGAGAAGATGAATGCCGAGACGGCAAACAAGATCCTGAAGATAATCGAGGAGCCTCCCGCCCGGACTCTCTTTATCCTGGTCTCCGAAGAGGATGACAAATTGCTTCCGACAATCACCTCGCGCTGTCAGCATATAAGGATCCCATCCATCCCGTCAGAGGATCTGAGTGCACATCTGGTAACAGCCATGGGTTTTGACCCTGCCAAGGCACCGGAAATTGCAGCAATCGCCAACGGCAACCTGGTAAGGGCGATGGAACTTATACGGGAGGATGACAACAGTACCGTATATCTGGACCGTTTCACCAGGCTCATGCGGACTGCCTGGACGCGAGACATCCATGCCCTTGTGACATGGTCGGAAGAAACCGCTGCCCTCGGCCGGGAAAGACAGAAGAGCTTCCTCTCCTACTCCCTAAGGATGATAAGGGAAAATTTCATTCTCAATTTCAACGGAAGGGAGAATAAACTTGTATACCTTACCCGGGCCGAAGACGAATTCTCGGATAAGTTCCACCCCTTCATCAATGAGAAGAACATCAGCGCCCTGAACCGTGAGTTCAACCTGGCATATGCACACGTTGAGAGCAACGGAAACACAAAGATGATTTTCCTCGACCTGGCTCTGAAGACAATGAGACTTATCAGGTAAGTGATGTGAATCACTTGAAAATAGCTCATTTATTCCTAATTTTGCATTCACCTTCCGGCAACATGGAAATAAATCCGGATTGCCTGAACTTTTAAGGAGACATCATGACGAATGAGGATATACAGGTCCAGCCCGGTGAGGAACCGGTAAGGCCTGAGATTAAATACAACACCGGGGAACACAAGCTGAACGAATACAACTGGCTTGCCGATCTCCCCTTTGATGCACGCTGCAACGAGATCATCGAGGTTCGCTTCAAGAACACCCGAAAGGGATTCTACCGCAATGTAAACGGGTTGAGGCTCGAGGTCGACGACATTGTGGCAGTGGAGGCTTCACCGGGACATGATATCGGGTATGTATCAATGACAGGATATCTCGTCCGCGAGCAGCTCAAGAAAATGAAGGTCAAACCCGTCCTGGACGAGATGAAGAAGGTCTACCGCAAGGCAAGGCCCGTTGACCTGCAAAAATGGGAGGAGGCGAAGAAGTTAGAGGTAACCACAATGCTCAGGTCCCGCAAGATTGCCGAGAACCTGGGACTGGCTATGAAGATCGGCGATGTGGAGTACCAGGGTGACAAGACAAAAGCCATCTTTTACTACCTGGCCGAGGAGAGAGTCGATTTCCGGCAGCTCATTAAGGTTCTGGCCGAAGAGTTCCGCATCAGGATTGAGATGAGACAGATAGGGGCCCGCCAGGAAGCCGGCCGCATCGGCGGAATAGGTACCTGCGGCAGGGAGCTGTGCTGCTCGACGCATGTCACCAACTTTGTCTCGGTTACTACATCACATGCCCGTTACCAGGACCTATCCCTCAACCCGCAGAAACTCGCCGGGCAGTGCGGTAAACTGAAATGCTGCCTGAACTATGAGCTCGACTGCTACATAGATGCCCAGAAGGAATTTCCCTCCAGGGAAGTCAATCTCGAGCTGGCCGGAGGCACCGCCTACTTCATGAAGATGGAGGTGCACACAGGTGTATACTGGTATTCAACTGACCAGAGGATAGCGGCGAATATGACTGCGGTTCCGGTGGCACGCGTTCGCGAAATCATTCAGCTCAACCGCCGGGGCGTCAAACCCGAAGGGCTGCTGGCAGGCCCGGCAAACAACAGGATGGAGAGAGGCAATGACCTGCTGCTGCAGAACAGCGGACTCGACAGGTTCGAATCCAAAAGCCGGCCACGTGACGGAAAGGGGAGAAACAAACCATATCACAGGAGAAATGACAGGAAGCAGAAGTAGGATCATTGTTGCCGTTGTGCTGCTGGCAGTAGCTGCAACAGCTTGCAATCGCGGCATACATTATTCTGAAAACCAGCGGATTGAAGAAGGCAAATGGAACATATTTGATCCTGCAAAATATGCCTGCACGGTTGACGACACGGTTATGACATATGACATCGGGCTGTCTCTCCGCACCACCACTGATTACCCTTACCGCAACATATACCTCTTCATGGTAACAACCTTTCCCTCCGGGACAACGGTGACTGACACCCTTCACGCTATGGTGACAGATGAAAAGGGGCACTGGCTTGGAAAGGGAACCGGAAATATCCGGGAACTGACCGTTCCCTTCAAGTCAAATGTCTGGTTCCCGGAAGCAGGCGAGTATCACTTCAGGGTGATGCATGGAATGAGAGACACCGTTCTGACCGGTGTCCGGGACATAGGGATGAAGATCTCCCGCAGGGCGGGGAGCGCAAAATAGCCGCGATTTGGGTAAGAACAAACTGGCACGGTGGACTGAGCTGAGAAGCTTCGATCATGTGATCGAGCCGCCTTTCGATGATGTAATCAGACGTGACCATGAACTTAAGGGCAAATGGAACAGCAACTGGTTCGGTAACAGCAATCCCATAATACTGGAGCTGGGCTGCGGCAGGGGTGAATACACCGTGGGACTCGCCAGCCATTATCCCGGGAAAAACATAATCGGCATAGACATAAAGGGGGCACGCATGTGGCGTGGGGCCAAGGATTCGCACATCCTGGGACTTTCCAATGCCGCCTTTCTTCGCACCCGTATCGAGGTTACCGCCTCATTCTTCGCTC
The DNA here is from genome assembly GCA_023430725.1 of Bacteroidota bacterium. Taxonomy (GTDB): domain Bacteria; phylum Bacteroidota; class Bacteroidia; order Bacteroidales; family VadinHA17; genus SR-FBR-E99. The sequence goes on from JAEYZD010000071.1 coordinate 21,428, forward strand.
CCGGCGAGGTGGATGAGATATGGCTTACATTCCCCGATCCCCAGATGAAGAGAATCAGGGAAAAGAAACGTCTCTCCGGCCCGCAGTTTCTCAACCTCTACAGGCAATACCTGAAGGACGGGGGAATTGTACATCTCAAGACCGACTGCCGCGAGCTGCATGATTATACCGTGGAGCTGACACGGGTCAACGGGCTTGAGGTTATCACAAGGGTCACTGACCTGTACACAGACCTGCCAGGTGATCCATTGCTCTCAATAAGAACACATTACGAGGAGCTCTTTCTCAAGCAGGGGGTTCCTATTACATACCTTTCATTCAGACTGCCAGTTGAAAAGGAGATCATCAGTCCCGGAGCGTGACAATGACGGTTTCTTCAGCCGTGTTTACGAGGTCACGAAGCAGATACCATACGGCAGGATAACCTCGTACGGAGCAATTGCCAGGTATCTTGGTTCCGGAGGCTCGGCCAGGATGGTAGGCTGGGCGCTTAACTCCTCACATCACGCCGGTGAGTTCATCCCTGCGCACCGGGTGGTCAACCGCAACGGTATGCTCACCGGTAAGCATCATTTCGGCACCTCGTCAACAATGCAGCAGTTGCTGGAGAACGAGGGCTTCACGGTTGAAGATGACCTTGTCCTGGAGTTCCGCCAGCGGTTCTGGGATCCGTCAACTGAACTATAGGGGCAGGGTTGTGTTATAAACAGGGAAAAGGCAGTTGGCAGCTTGAGCCTCCGACATAGGAGGAGGGTCAATCCCGCACACGGAGTATCGGGAAGGCAATAGTGAAAAATCCCCGTAGGGGATAAAGAATTGTAAAACAAAACGTTAATATATAAAAAATGCTCGTAGAGCATAAAGAATTGTAGATCAAAATGTACACAAAAGAAAACATTCTCAACGCCCTCCGGATGGTCTCCCATCCTGAAAAAGGGAGTGACATCGTCACACTGGGCATGGTTGGAGAGATCAGCATGACCGCTGAGGGAATTAACCTGGTGCTTGTGCCTGAAAAATCAAACGACCCTTTCCTCTCCTCTATCAAGAGCAGCTGCGTCAGGGCTGTAAAGGAGCATCTCGGTCCCGATGCAGTCATCGCCTCAATCGAGGTCAAACCCAGAATAGTAGTGGAAAAGATGGCAGCACCGAAGCGGGATGTGCTTCCCGGCGTTAAGAACATCGTCGCCGTCTCCTCGGGAAAGGGCGGGGTGGGAAAATCCACTATAGCAGTCAACCTTGCGGTGGCGCTGGCCCGGAAGGGATATGTCACCGGCCTGCTTGACGCTGACATTTTCGGACCGTCTGTTCCCAGGATGTTCAATGCCCTTAATTATCAGCCTGATGTACGCAGCGAGAAAGGGACTGACATGATCATCCCAATGACAAAGTACGGTGTAAAGATCCTCTCCATCGGATTCTTCGTAAAGGGATCCGAGGCAGTCATATGGCGCGGTCCGATGGCCAGCAGCTTCCTGAAGCAGCTGATCACGCAGGGCGAATGGGGCGAGCTCGATTATCTCATCTTTGACCTTCCTCCCGGGACAAGCGACATACACCTCACCCTTGTACAGGAGGTACCTGTCACAGGTGCCATCGTGGTGACCACCCCCCAGGAGGTGGCACTTGCCGATGCCCGCAAGGGGATAGCAATGTTCCGCAGTGAGTCGATCAACGTTCCCGTTCTTGGCCTGGTTGAAAACATGTCATGGTTCGAGGCTCCCGAGCTGCCGGGCAGGAGATACTACCTCTTCGGCAAGGAGGGCGGCAGCAGGCTTGCCGCCGAGAGCGGCACTGAGCTGCTGGGACAGATACCCATAGTTGAAAAGATATGTGACGGAGGCGACTCCGGTTCACCGGTGGCACTGGGAGACACCCCCATCGGGGCGGCGTTCGCAGACCTGGCGGAGACGGTTGTGAAACAGGTTGAAAAACGCAATGCAGAAGCCGCCCCGACGAAGAGAGTTGAGGTGAAGTGAGCCTGCTGCCGCCCGGACAGTTCAGACCGGCTGGTTCAGACCGGGCAGAAAGAGTATCCCTGTTCCTGATTCCGGAGGCCGGGCTGAATGAGTATCCCTGTCCCTGATTCCGGAGACCGTGCAGAATGAGGATTCCCGGCCCTGATCACAGTGACCGGGCACCATGGGCGGCAGACCCCCTATTTCTTGCCTCTTTTTACTACATTTGGATACTATTGGCAGGGCTCTTCAGTTATAAGAGTATAAAGCATATTTGTTGAGATTACGGCATAGGGAATACGCTGCAGCGGTGACCCTCGCGGTTGCCCTGGTTCTGGCCGGTTGTTCCGTTGAAAAGAACACCGGCGCGAGCCGTTTCTACAACTCGCTGATATCCAAATACAACAGCTGGTTCCACGGGAATGAGGCATACAAAACCGGAGTGCAAAAGGTCAGGGACTCGCACCGTGATGACTACACCGATCTCCTGCCGGTATTCGAATACTCCGCCGAGGAGTCGGCCCGGGCTGCCTCATCCGATATGGAACGTGCCATACAGAAGGCCTCCAAGGTCATAGCGCTCCACTCAATTACCGCACGGCCCGAGGAAAAGGATCGCCGGAGCAGTACTGACAGGAGCGCGGAGTTCTACAACAGGAGGGAGTACAATGAATGGGTTGACGACTCCTATATGCTGATGGCCAAGGCGCAGTTCTACCAGAAGAATTTCATGGCTGCCCGCTCATCCTTCTCCTTCGCCACCAACATAGCCACAGATCCGGAACTCACAACCGAGGCCAGGATCTGGATGACGCGCATACAGGCCGAGGAAGGCAACCTGACCGAGGCATCGCGGCAGTTGCAGGAGATGCCTGACCCGGAGAGCCTCTCCCGGTCGCTGAAGACAATGTATTACTCCACACAGGCTGACATCGCCCTGCGCCAGAAGAGATACGGTGATGCGGTTGTCCCCCTGACCCGTGCAATAGAAAACAGCAGAAACAACGAGACCAGCGTACGCTGGACATACCTTCTCGCACAGGTGTGCAAGTCTGCCGGAGACAATGCTCTTTCAACAAAATACTTCACGAAGGTGCTTAAGATGAATCCGCCGTATGAACTCGAGTTCAACGCGGGTATCAACCTTGCAGGCGTAACTGATATCAGCCACGGCGATGCCGATGACCTGATGAAATCGCTCCGCAAGATGCTTCGTGACTCCAAGAACAAGGATTACCTTGACCAGATCTACTTCGCCCTTGGCGAGCTGGAGCAGCGGATGGGAAACACCGAAGAGGCCCTTAAACTATGGTCGCAGGCCGCAGCAAGCAGCACGGTCAACACGCGTCAGAAGGCCCGTTCATACCTCGCCCTTGCAGGGCATTACTACGGTCAGCCTGATTACATGAAGGCCTGGCTCTATTATGACAGCGCCTCCTATATCATAGACAACCGTTTTCCCGGTTATGACCTCATCAGCCGGAGAGTCACGGATCTTGGAGAGTATGCCGGCTTTCATACAGTGGTTGTCACGGAAGACAGCCTCCGCAGGGTGGCGCAGATGAGCGTCGCCGAACGTGACGCACTGATAGCAGGAGTGATCCGGTCGGTGGAGGAGGAACTGACAAAAGCCCGCACCGGCGATGGCGGCGACAGGTACAACATGGGCCAGTATTACGAGAACGAACAGCGCTACCGCGGAGCCATCTCTGCAGAGGGCGGATGGTACTTCTACAACCAGTCGGCACTCACCTTCGGCCGTACAGAATTCAGGCGACGGTGGGGCGACAGGCGGCTCGAGGATAACTGGCGCAGGGCGAACAAGGCCCGTGCGGCATTCGGCGGCCCTCAGAATGAGAATGAAGGAGAGACCGAAAAGAGCGACAGCGCCGGGGTGGCCCCCGAACGAACAAAAGAATACTATCTGCGGAACCTGCCACTGACCGACTCGCTCATGGCCGTGTCGGTCAGACGCAGCGCCGAGGCACTCCTTGGCGAAGGCAAGATACTGGCATCACGGCTCAATGACACACTGGCAGCTGCCTCTGTGCTAAGTGATGCGGCCAGACCCGGCCATGATGACAACATAAGGGCTGAAGCACTGTATGAACTTTACCGCCTGCTCCGCCTCAGTGACCCGCCTGCGGCTGAACGTCGGAGGGCTGAACTGCTTGCATCATTTCCTCAGTCAGAATACGCACTGATCCTCTCAGACCCCGATTATGTGAACAAGCACCGCGAGATGGAAACCCGTGCCTCCAAGAGCTACGAGGCGGCCTATGCGGCTTTTGATGAAGGAAGATATGCGGAGGCTGAAGCAATGAGCACGGAAGCCATGAGACTGTATCCCGAGGACCTGCTGATACCTAAGTTCATGCTGCTCGATGCCATGTCTGCCGGTGCCCTCAGGGGAGAAATAGCATATAAGGAAAAGCTTGATTCGCTGGTGGCAAAATACCCCGCCACGGACGAAGGCAGGCGCGCCGCAGAAATCATCGATTTCCTACGAAAGGCAAAACCGGAAATAAGGATAGCTGAAGACATACGCATCGCGGAGGAGATATACCACCCGGACACCCTCCAGCCCCATTTCGTGATTATAATCGCCTCCAACACCAAGGCAAACATGAACCAGATAGTGTTCGATGTGATAAACTACAACCTCGATAACTTCTCCGACAAGAGCTACCGTACGGAGGGAGCGGCTGTTGATGCCGGTTACCTCCTCATAACCACCGGACCCTTTGAAAATGCTGCTGCCGCCGCCGCATGGCTGAAGACATTCAACCCTGAACAGACAATCAGGGAAGCAGCCGCAGCAGGACTGACCCTTTACCTTATCAGCCGCGACAACCTGCAGAAATTCAGGGAAGACAAGAATATCGACAGATATGCTATCTTTCACTCGAATGAATATGCAAATCTGCGGTAACGATAAGGGCTGCCAATGAGACAGATACGAATTCTTTGGGTTGATGATGAGATAGGAGTTCTCAGGTCTCATATCCTATATCTGGGTGAAAAGGGATTTGAGACCGATACCTGCCAGTCAGGTAACGATGCCATTAACATGGTAAAGGAAAAACCCTATGACATCATCTTCCTCGATGAGCACATGCCCGGTCTGAGCGGCATCGAGACCCTGCGCCGGATAAAGGCTGTCAGGCCCTCCATCCCGGTGGTGATGATCACCAAGAGCGAGGAAGAGGATATAATGGATGCTGCAATAGGCTCACAGATAGCTGATTACCTTATCAAGCCCGTCAAGCCGCAGCAGATACTGATGACCCTCAAGCGTATCCTGAACATAGAAGAGATTGTTACAAGGCAGACCACAACGGTGTTCCGCGAGGAGTTCAGCACCCTCTCAGGGATGATCTCAACGGCATCGACATATGAGGAGTGGTGCGAGCTCTACCGTCGTCTCACCTTCTGGCAGGGCGAGCTGATCAGGTCATCCGACACCGGGATGCGTGACGTGCTTCGGATGCAGGAGTCTGACGCCAACAGGGCATTTGCAAAGTATATCTCGAACAATTACATGCGGTGGATCTCAACCGATGCCGCTGACAGGCCCCTCATCTCCCCCGCGGTCATGACCAAGAGGATCTTCCCTATGATCAGCAAGGGATCGCCCCTGTTCTTCATCATTGTTGACAACATGCGCCTCGACCAGTGGCAGACTATTGCAGGAGACCTGAGGCAGATAATGCGAACCGTTGATGAGGAGCTCTATCTGAGCATATTGCCCACCACCACCCAGTACTCCCGCAACTCCCTCTTCGCCGGCCTCATGCCAGCCTCCATAGGTG
>JAEYZD010000057.1 GCA_023430725.1 Bacteroidota bacterium
CACAAACACCTCAATCAGCTCAGGTTTTGTTTTCTGAGCTTTTTAGCTATATTTGCAGGCCAAATTTTTCCAATAAACGTCAAACGTGTGATGGGAGGTTACATGGCAGGTAACCTTGAGTAACACAACAAATTAAAGACTGATGAAGACTATTGAGATCAAAGCCGTCCCGCGCGAACATTTCGGCAAGAAGAGCACAAACAGCCTGCGGGCAGAAGGAAATGTACCGTGCGTGATGTACAGGAAAGACGAGAATCTGCATTTTTATGCTCCTGAAAAGGAATTCCGCGGACTTGTTTACACCCCGGATGTTTTTCTTGTCAACCTGGTTGTTGACGGCAACAGTTATAACGCCGTGATGAAGGATCTGCAGTTCCACCCTGTTTCAGACAGGCTGCTGCATATCGACTTCATGCAGGTTTCCACCGACAGTCCTATCATTCTGGACATTCCGCTCAAGATCACCGGTGAGAGTTCAGGCGTGAAGGCCGGAGGCAAGCTTCGCGTCAAGCGGAGATCACTGAAGGTCAAGGGCCTTACCAAGGACCTTCCTGATCATCTTACAATTGATATTACAGGTCTCGGGATCGGACAGTCGATCAAGATTGGTGACCTCGTTTACGAAAAACTGGAGATCATTGACAACAAGCGCGCAATGGTAGTATCCGTTGACGTCTCCAGGATATCGCTCAAGGAAGAGGAAGCTGCTCCGGGAGCTGAGGCTGCCGCTGAGGCACCTGCCGCCGAGTAGGAATAATCATGCACTGATTGCGTGATGAAGCACCTTATTGCCGGTCTTGGCAACATAGGCGAAGAATACAGGAACACACGTCATAACGTAGGTTTTATGGTACTGGATGCTGCAGCAGCGGCATCCGGTATCTCTTTTACAGACAGTCGTTACGGCTCTGTAGCCACGTTGCGTCATAAAAATGCGCAGCTGGTTATGCTGAAGCCGTCAACCTTCATGAACCTGAGCGGCAATGCCGTGCGCTATTGGCTGCAGAAGGAGAAGATCACTCCGGAAAACCTACTGGTTATAACGGATGACATCGCCATCCCCACAGGAAGCATAAGACTCAGGGCTTCCGGCAGCCCGGGCGGACACAACGGTCTGGCCAGCATCAGCGAGGTACTTGGAACAGATCTCTATGCCAGACTCCGCATAGGTATCGGGAACGACTTTCCCAGGGGGGGACAGGTGAACTATGTCCTTGGCAGGTGGAGCCCGGAAGAGCTTGCGGTCATCGAAAAACGCATCCCCCTGGCAGTGGAAATGATTCTTCACTTCGCCCTTGCGGGATGTGAGCTCACAATGACTGCCTACAACAAAAAGGGTAAAACACTTACCGATGTTACAGGAGAAACGCGAGGAAAGGATTGATAAATTCCTCTGGAGCGTGAGGCTATATAAGTCGCGCAGCATCGCCACCGAGGAGTGTAAAAAGGGAAGAATACTCGTAGGGGGGCAACCGGTAAAGCCATCTCATATGATCACTCCGGGGGCGACCCTGACCGTGAGAAAACCGCCGGTAACATGGAGCTATACTGTTATTGCCCTGCCTGTCAGCAGAATAGGCGCTCCGCTTGTAAGCACATATATCACTGACGTCACGCCTCAGGAAGAAAAGGATAAACTCACAGCAGGCAAGGCTGTCAACGGCTTCAGGCCCCGCGGCAGCGGAAGACCCACAAAACGGGAAAGAAGAGAACTGGAAGATTTTATGGGTGACTAGTGCCATCCGGCGGCGGACGGTTACCCGGCTTGCTTCCCTGAACGGGTGGTATAAATACCTAAAAATAAGTGCGCACTGTTAAGAAAGCCTAATCCCCGGGTCAGGCGGAGAAACTTTTTCTAACTTGCAACGGCCTGACGCCTTGGGCTCAGGAGTTTATTAATCAGAAGGAAAACCTGGTTGCGGAATGGGTAAGAAGAACATTGAGAAGTATGATGTTTTCTATCAGCTTCTGAAGAAGTATGTAGACTTTTGGCATAACTATATTTTCTACCGTAAGGTAATTGCTATCGGCAAGGACAATTTGGATTTTTCGGTGCCGACAATCCTGGCGCCCAACCACCAGAACGCCCTGATGGATGCTATGGCGGTTATAGGCACCACTGACCGTCAGCTTATATTCCTTGCCAGGGCCGATATATTCAAAAACAAGCTCATTGCCCGAATCCTCTATTTTCTGAAGATGCTTCCGGTCTACCGGATAAGGGACGGTTTTGATGCGGTGAAGCAGAATGACGATACATTCCGTGACACTCTTCGCGTGATGAGAAACCGTAACGGGGTGGTCATACTGCCGGAAGGCAACCATGCCACATTCAGGAAGCTCAGGCAATTGAAGAAGGGTATCTGCCGGATTGCATTCCAGACGGCAGAGGCATCAGGATTCGATACTGAGACGAATATTGTGCCTGTGGGTCTGGAGTACTCGCACTACTGGCGTTTCAGACAGGTTCTCACAGTTGTTTACGGACATCCGATACATGTATCGGAGTATTATGATTCATACCGTGAGAATCCCAACAGGGCGATTGCCGAGCTGCGTGACAGGCTGTCTGACGATCTGAAGAAGGTGATGGTTCATATCGAAGATGAGGAGAACTACGACGCCGTCAACGAATTGCGCAGCATAGTCAATGAAAAGTACAGTGACAGTATAAAATACCCGAAGCTTTTTCGCGATAAGCAGCTGGTGAACAAGCTCAATGCGATGCGGGAAACAGACCCGGACGGTTACCGTGAGCTGTGTGCCGAGACTCTTTCAGTGAAGGAGATGGCCACGAAGCTGAATGTTTCATACCGTCATCTCAGGAAGAAGAATCACTCTCCGGGATGGCTGTTCCTGTCAGCCCTCCTGCTGCTTGCCAGCCTGCCGGTTTTCCTGGTCGGGGCAGCACTGAACATACTCACATACCAGGTCTCCTATCTCCAGGCAGTAAAGTCAAAGGACCCGGCATTCATTAGCACAGCCCGCTACGGTTTCTTCCTGGGTCTGAGCTTCATCTTCGGTCCTCTCTATCTGATCCTCGCGCTGATATTCATAAAGCCGTGGTGGATGGCGATACTGGCATTCATGATGGTCCCGGTGCTCGGTATACTTGCCTGGAACTGGTTCCTGTTGCTGCTCCGCACTGTTGGCGGTATCAGGATCTGGAACCTCAGGCGTACCGGAAATGCACTTCTCATCAGGCTGCAGGAAACCTATTCCAGGATCATTAAACGTGTCTCCTCGCTCTGACAATGAAAGATATTTTTACAGGAAAAGTGGTCTGGATCACCGGGGCCTCCTCAGGCATTGGTGAGGCCCTTGTAAAGGCCTTCGCCAGCGGAGGGAGCCGGGTGATAGCATCATCCAATGACAGTGACCGTCTGGCAAGGGTGGCAGGAGAATGCTCATCAATGCCCGGAAGTGTTACTGCCGTTCCCTTCGATCTGGGTGATACATCAGGTATCGGGGAGCTGGCAGCCGATGTGGTGAAGCGTGAAGGCCGGATTGACATGCTTCTCAATATCGGTGGGATAAGCCAGCGGGCCCTGCTGAAGGATACCCCGCTCTGGCTTGACCGCAGGATCATGGAGATAAACTACTTCGGTACAATTGCACTGACTAAGGCAGTGCTGCCTCACATGCTTGCAGCCGGAGGGGGACATATTGCCGCAACAAGCTCAATATCAGGTCGCTTCGGCTTTCCGCTGCGGTCAGCCTATTCTGCGTCAAAGCAGGCGTTGCACGGTTTCTTCGAGACCCTCCTCCTGGAACATGGCAAGGACAATATCAGGGTCTCTGTGATTATCCCCGGCAGGGTGCAGACAGCCATCTCAATGCATGCTCTGACGGCAGCAGGCAAGGAACACGGCAAAATGGATGACGGTCAGAAGGGAGGAGTAACAGCTGAGAAGGCTGCGCGCCAGATTACAAGAGGTCTGTCTAAAAACAAGAGGGAAATACTTGTCGGCAGCAGTGAGCTGCTGATGTTGCATATCAGAAGATTTTTACCTGCGCTCTTCTTCAGGATAGCGGGGAGGATTAAACCAATGTAAAGGAGCAATGAAGGTCAAAGGTTATATTATCAGTGGCATACAACAAATGGGAGTTGGGGTCCATGATCTCACCGAGGCGTGGGAATGGTATATCAGGGCGTTTGGGATGGACTGCCGCATCTTTGAGGATGAGGCTGAGGCGAGGCTGATGCTGCCATACACCGGCGGCGAGCCGCGAAGCAGGCATGCCGTCCTTGCGATGAACCTGCAGAGCGGCGGTGGATTCGAGGTGTGGCAGCACAAGGGGAAGAAACCGGAATACCGCGACCGTGAGACAAGAGTGGGTGACCTGGGTATCTTCTCGTGCAAGATGAAGGTGAAGGATGTTGATGCAGCATGGAAATACTGGACGGACAACGGGGTGGAGGTGCTGGGCAAACCGGTTGCCGATCCGGCCGGCAAAAAGAGCTTCTTCGTCAGGGATCCCTTCGGCAACATCTTTCATATTGTCGGCGCCACCGACTGGTTCATGAATCTGAAGAAGATATCCGGAGGGTCATACGGTGCAATAATAGGTGTATCGGATGTAGAGAAGGCTCTTGGTCTCTATTCAGGCATTCTTGGTTATGACAGGGTGGTATATGATGTTACCGGCAGCTTTGATGACCTGTCGGCTATACCGGGTGGCGGCGGCCGTTTCCGGAGGGTGCTGCTGGCCCCGTCAAGGCCTTTCCACGGAGGGTTCAATCCGATCTTCGGGCAGAGCGTAATTGAACTGGTGCAGGCGCTTGACCGCCCTGTCACACGGATTTTCGAGGGCCGGCTCTGGGGTGATCCGGGGTTCATTCACCTTTGCTATGATATCAGAGGCATGGACAACCTCAGGAAGCATTGCACCGAGGCAGGGTTCCCCTTCACTGTTGACAGTGAGACAAGTCATGCCGGCGACAGCTTTGACATGGGTGAGGCTGCGGGATATTTTGCATACATTGAGGATCCTGACGGTACGCTGATCGAGTTCGTTGAGACACACAAGGTGCCCATACTCAAGAAATTCGGATGGTATCTTGACATGCGCCGCCGTGATCCGCACAAGCCGCTGCCGACATGGATGATCAAATCATTGAGGTTCTCAAGGGTAAGGTCATCCGGCGGTCCGAAGCCGGCAGTCCGCAGCCGTAAATAACTGGCTGACTGGTGACTGGTGACTGGTGACTGGTGACTGGTCAGAGCGCCTGTGCTTCGTTCATCACCCGCGAGAAGTTTCCTCCCCAGATCTTGGCGATATCATTGCGCTTGTATCCGCGACGTATAAGTTCCTTAGTGATATTCTTCATCATTGAGACGTCAGGGCAGTCCTGGAGGCCGCCGCCACCGTCGAAGTCAGTACCTATGCCAACATAGTCGATCCCTATCACATCCACCACATGCTCTATGTGGTTGACAGCATCTTCCACAGTTGCCAGCCTGACATACTCTTTTCTCAGTGCTGAGAATTCTGCCCAGCGCTGTTCCTGCTGCTCGTCGGTGAGCTCACCCATGGACATCCATTTGTCGCGCAGTTCCTTCACCTTCTCATCATAGGCGGGATTGGGCTCAGGCTGCCTGAGGTAGTCGCTCAGGATGCAGATCTGTATCACCCCGCCGTTTTTCTTCAGAGCCTGCAGCATCTCGTCATCGAGATTGCGGGGGCTCTCGCAGAGGGCACGGCATGATGAATGTGATGCGATCACCGGCGCTTTTGATACTGCCAGGACATCGTAAAAGGACTCATCGGACATGTGAGATACATCAATAAGCATTCCTACACGGTTCATCTCCCTGACAACCTCTTCGCCAAAGGCGGAAAGGCCGTTATGCTCAGGGCCTGTCTTGTCAGTGGATGAATCACATATGTCATTGTTTGATGAATGGCAAAGGGTGATATAGCGGCTGCCAAGATCATAGTACTGCTTTATCCTTGAGAGGTCCTTGCCTACAGGATATCCGTTTTCTATGCCTATGAAGACGGATACCTTTCCTTCAGCCTTATTTCTCTGGGCATCGTCAGGGGTCAGTGCTATAC
>JAEYZD010000107.1 GCA_023430725.1 Bacteroidota bacterium
CAAATGCACCGTCTCTGATCTATCCCGGTCGCAATTCGGAACGTCTCCGTGAGAAGCGCGACAGGCTGCTGATGACGCTGGCTGAGCGGGGTCACATTGACAGCCTCACCTGCGAGCTTGCCATGGGTGAGCCTCTTCCCGGGGCAGCAATGTCTATGCCCACGCTGGCGCCGCATCTGACTGCCAGGCTATGGCTTGAGCAGCCGGGCACACGCAATCGCACTGATATCGATCCGCAACTGCAGGCAGAGGTGGCCGGGCTGGTCGACAGGCATGTGGCCGCCCTTGAGGGTAACGGTATCCATAACGCCGCCGCCGTAGTCATTGATGTGGCCACGGGCAGCGCGGTTGCCTGGGCAGGCAACAGTCTCCTGCCGGACACCACCGGCAGGCACGGCCGCGATGTAGACATGGTGACCGCGCCGCGCAGCACGGGCAGCATCATGAAACCGTTCCTCTACGCGGCGCTCCTCTCCTCGGGCCAGCTTCTACCCAACGCGCTTATCCCAGACATCCCGACGCGCTTCCAGGGCTTCCGTCCGGAGAACGCCGACTTCACCTACAGCGGCGCCGTCCCTGCCGGTGACGCCCTCGCCCGGTCGCTCAACATCCCCGCCGTCAGGATGCTTCAGATGTACGAGGAGGAACGTTTCCTCATCCTTCTGCGGCAGATGGGGTTCACAACCTTCACGAAGCCTGCCTCGCACTACGGCCTCTCACTCATCCTCGGCGGCGGTGAGGCCACCCTGCTTGAGCTGGCGCAGGCATACGCCGCGATGGCCCGAAGCCTGACTGAAAATCCCAATTCGCAAATCGCAAATCCGCCAGCAGGCGGACACAGTCGACAATCGCACATCGCAAATCGAAAATCGAAAATCGCTAATCCTCTCTCCCCCGCCGCCATCTGGCTCACATACGAGGCTCTCCGCCGGGTCAACCGCCCGGAGACGGAGACAGGGTGGCAGTACTTTGGGGGCGCACCTGAGGTGGCATGGAAAACCGGTACCAGCTTCGGCTTCCGCGATGCGTGGGCCTTAGGCACCACACCGTCGTTCGTCGTGGCAGTATGGGCAGGCAACGCCGACGGCGAGGGGCGCCCGGGACTGTCGGGCATCGCCTCTGCGGCACCCCTCCTCTTCGACATTATCAGACTCCTCCCGCCAGCGGCATCGTGGTTCGCGAGGCCAGAAGAGGGGATGACCCTCGCTTCGCTCTGCGCTGCCAGCGGATACAGGGCGGGACCCGACTGCCCGGAGACGAGGGAAGAATGGATCCCGGAGACGGGGCTTCGAAGCGACGCCTGTCCCTACCATACGGTTGTGACCCTCGACAGCACGGAGACATACCGTGTCAACAGCAGTTGCGCTTCGCCCCGCGAAATCATTGCGCGCTCATGGTTCATACTCCCCCCGGCAATGGAATACTACTATCGCATGCGCAACCCCTCATACCGCACACTGCCGCCCTTCCGCAAAGGGTGCGCCGATGACATGAAGGTGCCGGCGATGGAATTCATCTACCCGCCCCGCGATGCGCGCATCTTCATTCCGCGCAGTCTCCAGGGACAGATGATGTCAATGCTCCCCGAAATCGCGCACAGGCGCAGGAACGCAAAAGTGTACTGGCACCTCGACAATAATTATATAGGTATGACCGATTACCTGCACCAGACCGAGATCCGTGTTGGCGAGGGTGAGCACGTCATTACGGCCGTGGACGAAGAAGGAATGACCGTCTCACGCAAGTTTTTCTGCATTGGTACGTTATAGTTAATTGAACTGACGAAAGGATTAATTGAAAAACGCATACCAATCTAATTTCAAGGAACGGTGATCACATTGTCTTCGGGGGGACTTTTTCAGCGCATTCTGGCCCGCGCTGCATTCAACAGGTACAGGGAGGTGTTCGACAAGGCCGGATACGCTATAATGCTGATTGATAACGCTTCCAATCGTTTTCTCAAGGTCAACAGGGCCGCCGCCGACCTCTTCGGCTATACGGCGGAAGAGCTTCAGAGGATGACCCCGATGGATCTCTCAACAGAGACCGATGAGAAGGAGATTGCGGCCAGAGGCAGGACAGGTGAGCCTCTTATCAAACCCGCAAGGCGAAAGGACGGCAGGATCATAATCATAAAAGTCCAGACGAGCTACCTCGAAAGGTACCAGGTGAGCCTTATCAGCGATGTAACCGAAGAATACCGCATACGCCGGGCCCTTGAGCTTAACGAGGAGCGACTGAAGGAGGCGCAGCGCATCGGCCGTTTCGGATGGTGGGAATACCGCCCCGAAACGAACATGTATATAGGGTCCGAAGAGATCTCGAGGATCTTCACCGACGAAGCCACAAGGCGCTCGTTCACCTACCAGGACAACATCTCGTATGCCCATCCCGAGGACCGCTCTTACCTCATCTCATCCATCGAGGAGGCTATCGAGAAGAGGAAAGAGGCGTTCTCCATCACATACCGGATCATCACGCCGCAGGGCAAGGTGAAGGCCATCACCGTCAACTCCAACATCAGGTATGATGATAACGGCCGGCTGCTCTACCGCTACGGTACCTGCCAGGACATCACAGACACGCAGCGAATCATGGATGATCTTATCGCAGCGCGACGTCAGGCCGAGGAGTCCGACAGGCTAAAAACAACCTTCCTTGCCAACTTCAGTCACGAGATACGCACCCCGCTCAACGCGATGCTGGGCTTTCTGAACATCCTGACCTCGATGGACACCACCGAGAGCGAGAAGGAGGAGATGGTGAAACTCATCGAGGTTAACTCGCAGCGGTTGCTGAGGCTGATCAATGACATGATTGACATGTCGCGTATCGAGAGCAACAACATGGAGATCAAGTACACGAACGTTGAGATCAACGGGTTTATAGGCTCGATGGTTTCATCGTTTGCGCATGAGCTGGAGGCATCAGGGAAGAGGCAGCTGAGGCTGACGCCTGTTGTTGACAGATCGAAAACATCTGTTTATCAATATATTGATGAGCTCAGGCTGAGTCAGATCTTCAGCAACCTGGTGAGCAACGCAATCAAGTTCACCGATGAGGGGGAGATACGGTACGGGTATAAGGTCTCGAAAAGTGAAAACAGGTATACCATTACCTATTTTGTCACCGACACCGGGGTGGGGATTCGTCCCGAGCGGCTTGATGATATTTTCCTGCCGTTTGTGCAGTACTGGAATGAGGAGGTTCCGAAGGTTCAGGGGGCAGGGTTGGGATTGGCCATCTGCAAGCGGCTGGCGGAGCTGATGAAGGGTCGCATCTGGGTGGAGTCGTTGCCCGGTAAGGGATCGTCGTTTTTGTTTTCGTTCAGCACACCGGTGATGATCGAGTAATTGTAAAATCCAAAAAATATTTATCTTTGTCCCCGCCCGGGACGTTAGCTCAGTTGGTTTAGAGCGCTTGCTTGACAGGCAAGAGGTCACTGGTTCGATTCCAGTACGCCCCACAAATTGAACGGGAAAGTCGGCACGATGCCGGCTTTTTTCGTTTACGGCTATTGTGTGGATGTTCCTTGAGCATCAAGAATTGTAGAACAGCCAATAGGCAATAATGAAGATGCTCGTAGAGCATCAAGAATTGTAGAATGTGGGCCCCGCCCACCCGCGCCGGGGTCTGTGGGCAGCATAGCTATACAATTCTTCCACCTCTACGAGGTGGCGGATGTCGGGCACCTTATGGTGATGGCCGCAGACCACATTTTTGGTGATGGCTGTATCAGGAATTGTAGTACAGGACGTGCATCCGAAGAGATGGCCGTAGGTCATCAGGAATTGTAAAAGCAGCGGCGCCCCCCTCACCCCTGCTCCCCAGGCGTGTGCAGGCTGTCAAGAAATTCGAAGAGAAATCTCGGATCATAATCCGCCTGATTTTTATCAAGCAGTCCAAGGTATTCCTCTCTGAATGATCTCCTTGCGTGATGCTTATCCTGGTCCTGAATATACTTGTATACATTGTCCAGCTCCGACCGGCTGTAGGAAAAAGCCCCATACCCCTCCTGCCAGCGAAACTGACCCATCACGAGTCGGTTCTGGTTGATAAAGAGTGTTGAGCTTTTCTTGATACCGGCCACAGTATCTGATATTGATACAGCCGGATTCAGGCCCAGCAGGATATGCATGTGGTCCTTCGCGCCGTTAACTATCAACGGCTTGTGTTTCATGCCTCCGACAATCCCGCCGATATACTCAATCACTTTCGGCCGGCTCCTGTCAGTTAAAGCGTTGTCCCTCATGTACACGGCTATGACAAGCTGTACATACAACTGTGTGAATGATCCAGGTTTCATTTTGTAATATTTTAGAAATGCAGCAAACCAAAGTTATGAAAACCGGAAAATATGGTGACCACACGGCAATCACTTTTTTTATCAGATATCACAGGAAAATGTAAGGATGATGGCAAGCCGACAGGCCCGGGCTATTTTACCGTCAGAAGCCAGGCGTCAGGGAATTGTGTCTGCTTCATGGTTTCAAGCGCTGAAAGTGCTTCTCCGTCAGTAGGGTACCTTCCATAGCTGACCCTGTAGTACCCGTTAGAGGCAGGCGGAAGGACAAACATTTCAGTGTTGTGTTGTCCGGCGAGTTCTTCGGCCACACGGTTTGCCTGCTCCGGGTCGCTGAAACTTGCCACTATCAGGTAGCTGTATTTAACCGGAGTATTGTCATCTGCGACAGGATCCGGATCGTCCGTGACCGATGAAAGGGGATTATCAATCACCGATAGATTTCTTGCCGGCACAGAGGGATAAACTACATCAAAGGAATTCTTCTCCGGAGTGAAGGTGTTCACCCAAAAGTAAACTACCAGGAACAGGATGCCGCTTATGAGAGCAAGTTTCTTCATCCGGGGATCAGTCCAGACCACAAAAATGAGAAGAATCGGTCTGTCGGGTTAGTCGCATACCATTTCTCAATAACTCAAATTTACACCCAGAATAACTTGAAGTCAATATTAATTGTTCACAGTTGTGAACAATTTCAGGAAGTTGCTCCCGTAGGGCAAGACCGGGACGGGGAGGGTGGGGCCCACATTCTACAATTCTTGATGACCTGCGGCCATCGGTTTCGTGTTATTCTCCTTCCCTACAATTCTTGATGCTCTACGAGCATCTTCATTATTGCCTGTTATACAATTCCTGGTGATCAAGGAACATCCCCACTATTGCCAATTGCCATTTCATTTTCCCCATGAAAGAGGTATATTTATAGGCGGAACACTGATAATGAACCTGAATAAGAGAGCACACAGGGCGATGCGCCAGGCAGCCATGATGATACTGGCCATTGCAGCAACAGGCCTCACCCTGCGCGCACAGACCTACCCGTTCAGGGAATATACCTCCGATGACGGACTGCCCCAGACACAGCTGACCTATATGATGCAGGACAGCCGCGGATACATCTGGCTGCCAACCAGAAACGGCCTGGCAAGGTTCGATGGCTATAACTTTATCTCATACCTGCGCAAAGACGGTCTGCCCTCCAACCTGACAGGCAAAGTGATTGAGGTCAAAAACGGCACCATCTGGGCAGTTACTATGAACGGCATCGCCAGATTCAATGGCGTAAACTTCACCGGCTTCCCGATCCCTGATTCTCTGGGAGTAAAGAATATATCCAGGATGTCGGTCTGCCGTGACACAGCATCATTCATTCTGAACGCATCAATCGACTTTGACAGCCAGATCCTGCTCAGCTTTGAGAACGAAACTTACAGCAATTACACAGCAGATAACCCTCCTCTTCAAGGCAAAAACCTTTCTGTTATCGGAATAAGTCCGGATAAATCCCAACTGTACCTGACAGATACTGAACGGAGAGGCTATGCTTACAGCAACGGCATTCTGACTCTGGCACACAAAGGACCTGTAACAGATGTTGAGATAGTTGACGGTGAGCCGGTCTTTTCAGACTGGTCACTCCGTAGTCCATCAACCATTCAGCCATTTTACTGGGATAAGGGCAATCTCGCAGTATATTTTACTGACAGGGAGGGTACCATCTGGGCGGGCACTGAAACAAACATCTTCAGGCTTCTCTCGGTGGCATTTGTGGAATATAACAGGCAGAGCGGGCTTCCGGATGGCACCTGGGCAGTCGTGGCAGATCCCGGCGGAGGAATCTGGACCGGTTCAGTCAACGGGGACCTCAGATTCTATGACGGAAAACAATTCACAGATAGAAATGATTACAGGGCCGTTTACGGCGGTCCTGCCGCATTCTACAGGGGAAGCACCGCCCTGAGCAACGGAGAGATCTGGTTCTCAACCCAGAACGGCGTGCTTATCTGGGACGGAAAGAAATTCAGGCTTGGAGACTTTACACCAGACCTGGGACAGGTATGCATAATCTATGAAGACCCTGTTGACAAAAGTATACTCATAGGTACAGATATGGGCCTCTTCCATATTAAGGACAACGGGGTAAGACATTATCCACAGATGTCCTGGCCCGGCTTCGGTATCGTGGAGGGAGTCGCCCGTGATCATGAAGGAAATTACTGGCTCGCCGGACACTACGGAATGGTCTTCTTTGACGGAAAAAACTTCGTCCCGTTCCGGCGTGCACCTGCACCTGCCGAGATGGTATGGAGCGTGGTCTGTGACAACATGGGAAATATCTGGAGTGCTGGCTCCGACGGTCTGTATATCTGCAACCCTGACGAACCGGTATTCAACGAAGCCCTGCCAGATAATATCAACCTCCCGGCCAATGTAATCCGTGACATTGGCAACAACAGACTTCTTGTTGGAAGAATGATGGATATCTGCATCATCGATCTTGCGAAATATTACGCAGGAATACCTGATTATTACCAGATCCTGGACCGAAACCAGGGATTCATGGGAAACGACTGCCAGGATAACGGTATCGTCAAGGATAAGGATGGCAACCTGTGGATACTTGCTTCAGAAAAGCTTATCCGCTTTGATCCCGGCAAGCTCACAAAAAACATCCATCCGCCGTTGAACCACATCACCAGGGTTGAAATTCAGGGTGATACAACCGAGTGGGTTACTGCCCTTGATACATCTCTCTTCTACGGCAGCAGTCACTCATTGAGGATCAGGGGAAGGCATAACGGTATCCGGATAACCTTCACCGGCATTTCTACCAAAAATCCGGAAAACCTTACCTTCCAGTACAGGATGAGAGGGCTTGATGAAAACTGGTCGCGCAGAGTCCGTAACCGGTCAGTAGTATACTCCGATCTGCCCACCGGGAACTTCACTTTTGAGGTGAATGCCGTCAACGCCGACGGGGTCATGTCTGACCACCCGGAGACACTCAACCTGACTGTCGTACCCACATTCTTCCAGAGCAACTTCGTTATTATCACCGGAGTATTGCTGGCACTGGCGCTGATTGTCCTCCTCTCATGGCAAATCCGCAAGAAAGTGCTGATGCGAAGGGTAGAGTCTGCCCGGAGGCAGGCAGAGACATACAGGCTGCAGCTCAACTCGGTTATCAGGCAGTTTGACCCCCACTTCACCTTCAACGCCGTCACTTCCGTTGGATCACTCATTATGAAAGGCGAAAAGGAGAAAGCATATAATTACTTCATCAAGCTGTCGAACCTCCTCCGATCCATCATCACAGACAGCGGGGTGCTTCTCCGCCCGCTGCAACAGGAACTTGAGTTTGTAACCCGCTATTGCGAGCTGCAGAAACTGCGCTTCGGAAACAGGTTTGAATACAACATTGATGTCTCGCCCGATGTAAGCCTCTCCACACCCGTTCCGAAGATGATCATCCAGTCATTCGCCGAGAATTCAATAAAACACGGGCTAGAGAACAGGAAAGGCCACGGAGTCATGGATATCAGCGTCAGGAACCTCGGGGAGGGGATAGAGGTGACAGTCCGCGACAACGGTATCGGCAGGGTTGCCGCCGCAAGCATGCATACCCAGGGGGCGGGAACGGGACTGAAAAACATTGCCGGAATAGTTGAAGCAATCAACAGGGCCAACAAGGAGAAAATCACCTTCAGCCTGACAGATTTGTACGATGGCCCCAGGGCGGCAGGGACTGAGGTGCGTGTATTCCTTCCCTACAACTATACATTGAACTTTCCGACAGATTTAATATAACGGACCAACCCCAACCTGAAGATTATGGACCAATCTAAAATCAGAGCGATTATCATTGAGGACGAACCCGAGGCGCTTGACCTCCTGACAGGACTGCTGGAGGGCACCGGACTGGCAGAAGTGGCAGCATCAACAACCGATCCCTCGGAAGCAATTGACCTGATAGTGATGCATGAACCGGACATGCTTTTCCTTGATATCAGAATGCCCGGCATGTCAGGCTTTGACATTCTGAATGAACTGAACGGCCTGGGCACAGTCAGTCCGCACGTTGTTTTCACAACGGCTCATGACGAGTACGCCATAAAGGCATTTGACTATGCGGCCTTCGACTACCTTCTGAAGCCCATTGATCCTGACCGCCTGAAATCCACACTTGTCAGGTATAACACCGGCAATGGCAGGAAGGCCGAACCGGATCGCAATCATTCACTCCTCAACAGTGAAAGGATACTGATTTTCCGGGGAGTCACCGGGGTCACATTCATCGATACCGACGATGTAGTCTATATTACTGCAGACGGCAATTATTCAAGCTTTCATTTCATATCGGGAAGGGTGGAGACAGTGACTGCCCTTATAGGGAATGTGGAGATGCACCTGGGCCGGCAGTTCTTCAGAACAGGCCGGTCATGCATTGTCAACACCTCCTACCTGGCAAGGATTGACATGAAGCAGATGACCTGCGTCTTCATCAGGGGTGATAAGGAATTCCGCTGCGAGATCTCACGCGACAAAGTCAAAACCCTCATGGATTACATGAAGCACCGCCACTCGGAAAGCTAAATCTTTAACCCTCTTTTTTCACAACTCACGGGGATTTCCAATTTGGTCAATCCATACGTTAGAACCGGCCGTTCATACAATCGTCACTTTTTTGCTTTGGAGTTGTTAAAATATATGTAATCTTTCGGCAGTTATTTCAATTGACGGCAGAATAGGGTTTAATTGAAAACAATGACAGGTGGTTCTTCCCCCCATTTCCCTGTCATGCCACACAGATCACTTAAATGAGATCTGTGTGGCGCGTTTTTTGGCGGGTACCTAAGTGGTATCCGGCCATCGAAGAGCAGTCACCGGGCTCCGGTCTGCAGTCACCTGTTTCCCGGATCCTCCGGTCACCTGTATTACAAATCAATCCTGAACACCCACACATAGTCCGAGGGCGGTTTGTTCCGGACAGACTGAGGCACAGAAACAGTGAATGATCCCTCACCGTTCTTCCACCTGCAAACAGCACCGGATCCAACCACAGAAACCTTCGCCCCTGCGGGAATAGTCAACCCGCTCATCGTCAGGGAGGCAGGCATCTGCTCTCCCTCTCCGGCCATATAATAAAGGTATCGCGTATCATCGCCCTTGCGCGTTATGCACGTCTTCCCGTCCTTGTGCGGAGCGAGCGCCCTGGTGCCGTAGATGGCCTCGCCGTTGACCTTCATCCACCGGCCCATCTCCGCAAGAAGTGTATAGGCCTCCTCCGGCCATGTGCCATCCGGCGCCGGACCGATATTCAAAAGCAGGTTGCCCCCCTTCACAACGATATCAACCAGCAGATGGACCGCCTCGCGGGGCGACATGAACTTCGGGTCAGGAACCCAAGCCCATCCGCCGCCGGCAATTATGCACGACTCCCACGGGTACGGCAGCGCCTTCTCCGGCACCCTGTTCTCGGGGGTGAGGTAGTTCTGATTCTTGCCGTATACGGCCCTGTCAACAACAATCAGCCCGGGCTGTTTCACACGGGCCTTCGCCACCAGCTCGTCCATCCGTATATCCTGGTTCTGAACCCTTACATACTTGTTTCCCTGCGCAGAGCGATAGGCGCTTACCTCCTCCTCCGTCATCTTCTTTACCCAGCCGCCGTCGAGCCACAGGATGTCAACCCTGCCGTAATCACCGCCGAGCAGCTCCATGATCTGTCCGTGAGTAAACTGCACAAAATTCTCCCACCGCTCCGGGTAATCCGGGATGCTGTAGTTGACATTGCGGTCCGGAGTGGCGAAGTTGGACCACCAGTAATTATCACTGTGCCAGTCGGGTTTCGAAAAGTACGCCCCTGTCCAGAAACCCTGTTCCCTGAAGGCGCTGAAGATCTCCTTTGTGACGTTTGCACGGGGATTGACACTAAAGGGACACGCGGGGTCAGTGATCTTATAATCAGTCAGTTTCGTGTCAAACATTGAGAAGCCATCGTGGTGTTTGGTGGTGAAGACAACGTATTTCATCCCTGCATCGCGGGCTGCAGCAGCCCATTTTTCGGGGTTGAACCCCACAGGATTGAAGCTGAGCTTCAGTGCCTCATACTGCTTCTTGTATGCGATATAGTCAGGGTTCGGGCGCCGGCACCAGTCCTCGTCCTCCGCACATATTGACCACGATTCCACAATCCCCCACTGGCTGTAAGGGCCCCAATGCATCAGGAGACCAAACTTCATATCCTGCCACTCTTCCAGCTTCTGCAGCACCAGAGGATCAGTCTCGGGAACATATCTTTCGTCATGGTCCTGTGCGCATAGCGAAGCGCCGGAGGCTGCCGTAATTAGAAGTACCAGGAAAGCAGCACGGATCTTTCCGCAGAGCGACGCCGGGGACGCAGAATGACTCTTTCCGCAGAGCGACGCCGGGGACACAGTATGACTCTTTTCGCAGAGCGATGGAGCAGGTTCGGCCCTCCGCGGCGATGTCCGCCCATTCACTAAAGAAGCTCTTCTCATATCATCAGTTTTTATTCAACTTTCAGTTTCCCGTCGAGGGAGACGCCCACGACCGTCATCCGTTCATCGAGCACCGTCTCCGGGAGTTTAATGAAATACACTCCTGCATGGCCGCTCCACCAGGGTCTCAGGTACTCTTTGAATTCGAGGTTGGTACCATTTCCCACCACGAAGACCTTGTTGATTCGGTTCTTCACCCCCTCAAGCATCAGTTCCCCTCCGCCGTTACCGGTGAAAAAGAGATAAATCATCGTGCTGTCAGGGCTCATTGTTGACGGACCGGCAAAGCAGCCATCCGGGAGTCCGGCCACCGTGCCGTAGATAGCCTGGCTGTGTTTCGAGGTCCAGCGCCCCAGTTCCCTGAGCACCTCCTGCTGTTCGTGCGGTATTGTGCCGTCGGCCTTCGGGCCGATGTCAAGCAGCAGGTTGCCACCCATCCCGATGCATTCCGCAAAGATCCGTATGACCTGTGAAGGGCTCTTGTAGTTGTTGTCATTGCCCTGGTATCCCCACGAGTCATTGATTGTCATGCAGAGCTCCCAGTATTTCTCCTTTGGCCGGCGGGTGGGCAGCCCCTGCTCCGGCGTACCGTAGTCGCCGTAACCTGCCAGGCGGGAGTTGATTATTGCATCAGGGTTCCGCGCCAGGAGCGTCTCTCTTATGCCCGCAGCGCCCCACTTCTCAGCACTCTGTTCCCAGTCGCCGTCAAACCACCACAGATCCGGCTTAAATTCCTTCTGCAGCTCGGCCATCTGGCCGGCATTGAACTGTACGAACCGCTCCCATCGCTCAGGATCATCTGTGTAGCGCTTGACTGATTTGGTCTGGTTGGGATAATCGGGGTGCGACCAGTCGAGCAGCGAATAGTAGAGTCCCACCTTCAGCCCGGAGCGGCGAAGTGATTTCACAAAAGGTTTGAGCAGATCGCGTCCTGCCGGAGTAGAGTCAACCGTATTGAGCCTGCTCATTTTCGTGTCCCACAGTGCCACCCCGTCATGATGCTTGGAGGTGATAACCGCATAACGGGCGCCACTCTCCCTGATCAGGCTGACCCAGCGGTCCGGGTCATATGATGATGCGGTGAACCCGTCCAGTTGTTTCATGTAATCATCGTAGCTGATCAGCTCGTTATAGAAAGCCCATGACTCATCGATTCCGTTGACGGCATAGATTCCCCAGTGAATGAATATGCCGAGTTTCGCATCCGCGAACCACTTCATGCGGTCATCATTTTGCGGCTGGCCGGGGTCAGGCTGGCCGGGGGTGGCAGGTTGGGCAGCCAGTAAAGTCGGCGCATCCTCAGCCGCCTGGGAAGGCTGGGCTGCAAGGACTGCAGCCGGCACAGTCGGCGCAGTCTGGGCAGCAGCCGGCACAGTCGGCGCAGTCTGCGCAGTGACCGGCACGGAGAAAGCAAGCAGCATCACGCCGGCCAGCAGCGACCGTGATGACAGAGCAATAAATCCTCTCATAATATGTTGTTTTACAATCGTCTACGAGAAATCGAATCCCGAGATATATGCCGGGGAGTCATAAAACTTCTCGGTCTCTTCGGGTGTGAGTCCCGAGAACAGCGCATATACAAGCCCCGGCTTCGCGTTGAGCATCCTGTTAAGAGCACCCATCCTCCTGTTTGTGCGCAGCGTTTCAAAGAGCCGCGAATGGTCATCAAGCCAGGTCAGTGCGGTATGGTAACCCTCCTCAGCGATGACAGCCTCGAAAAGGTCAGGCAACAGATCCTCGCTCCCCTTGCGGCAGTAAATTGCATTCAGGATGACATACCTGAAGGCCTCCGGCTGAAAGAGCCTGCGGAAAAGAGGCGCACGGGGCAGCACCTTCATCATAAGCCAGCCCCACAGGCCAGGCACATTGACCACCCTGTAACGGGCCGGTATGGCACCCACGCCGGCAACTATCTCACCTCCGCGCCTGAGCACATAGTATTTGTGATCAAGAAAGGAAAACTCATTTGTATAGAAGCAATAACCGCGGTACTGTTCATCCAGCAGCACGGCCATTGCAGGCTCCTCTTCAGGTTTGAGACGGGTGACGTCCGGGCTGGGTTTCGGGCTGAACCGGCTGAAGGCGACTGTCAGGAAGGAACGGATATACTCGTAGCCCGACTGGTTGATCATGTTCCTGGAGCGTTCATTGCGGCTCTCCACGTATGCGTACATCACGTGTGGCCGGCCGTGGTTCTGCTCCGGTTCGCGTATCAGTGAAAGAATTTTTCCCTTGAAGCTTTCGGCAGCGCCGGAGAGCCTCGCAGCGGCTCCTGAGCGCCTCCCGACCGGACCGGATATGCTCTCTGTGGCGCCGTAATTTCTTTCGCCTTTTCGTCCCGGGGCCCGCTCCGTCTGAAAAGCGCTCTGTACGGCCAGGTAACGAAGATAGGTGGCTTCGCTCTGCGTACCCCTGTTGCTGATGACCCTCCGGCAGAGGCCGATCACCCCCTTGAGGCTGTTCCTCTTGTAGAGTGCCAGGAACGAGAGACCGTCGCCGTAGGTGGCTATCCTCTCCGGGGTGTTCTGCATCGAGTAGCGCATGCCTCCCTCGGAACCCAGCACAGTATCCTTCAGCAGTGCAATGACATCGTCATTTGCCTGCGCCAGCTTCCGTATCTCAAGTTTCTTATAGTCAATCAGTTTCTCCTGCTCCATCATCTCCCCTTTTCATTGCCTGAGCAGCGGGGCCAGCGTGGCTGCAACCGCCAGGTCCTCAGGTGTGGTTATTTTCAGATTCTCCCTGTTGCCATGGGTAAGGTGAATTTTTATCCCGTCAGCCTCCGCCACGGTGGCATCATCGGTGAAAGAGGCATCAAACTCCCGGTCGTAGGCTTTGATTATCACGCTTCCGCGAAATACCTGCGGCGTCTGTATCAGGCGCACCGTACTGCGATGCACCGGCCTGCTGTCAGGGCCGTCGAGCACTCTGACCGAGTCTGCCGGCTCGATGAACGGGATTGCATTGCCGAACTCCTCCGCATCGGAGAAGCAGCGCCAGATTGTGTCATGGCTCACCAGCGGCCTGACGCCGTCATGTATTGCGATGAGAGTTTCGGCATCCCGGAATTCATTAACTCCGGCGCCGGTAGGTCCATCACCGCGTACAGCATCCGGCCCAGCTGCACTTCCGTCACCGGGAACAGCCTGTTTGCGGGCTGACCATTTCATCTCAGCCGCCACCTGCTCGAGCCCTGCCTTTACCGAATGAAATCTCTCTTCCCCGCCGGCAACCACAGTATGCGAAACGCCAAACGAGTGCTCCTCGCAAAGCTGCCGCCAGAGCGAGTGATGCTCAGCAGGCAGCACAACAATTATACTTATCAGCGGATCAAAGGTGCTGAAACGCTCAACGGTGTGCATCAGCACCGGCCTCCCGGCAAGCAGCAGAAACTGCTTCGGAAGAGCCGCCTTCATTCGCCGTCCGCTGCCACCGGCAACTATTATGCAATACCTTTTCACCGTCCCGCACATTATGGAAGAGGCCCCCTGCGGGGCCCCTCCTGATAAAAGTTTTAGTTCTTCATGTAGAGATAACGCTTGATGCTCTTCTTCGGCGTCTTTGCAAACTCCTCGGGATGAACCCTGAACTTGGTCACAACCATATACTCCGGAAGCTTGTTATTGACATCCTTCCTGATGTGATCAAGCGCGGCTGCCAGCCCGTCCTCCCCGATGCCGTCGTTCCTGAGTGCCTCATAATCCGGATAGATGAGCCCTACAAGCTTGTCGTCCTCAGAGATGACAACCGACTCTATCACATACTTGTAATTGTTTATCTTCGATTCGATCTCCTCAGGATAGATGTTCTTACCCGAAGGCCCCAGAAGCATGTCCTTGCTCCTCCCCTTGATGTATATGTAACCGTCCTTGTCTATCACCCCGAGGTCTCCGGTGTGCATCCATCCGTCCTCGTCAATCACCTCTTTGGTGGCCTTCTCGTTCTTGTAGTATCCGAGCATCACGTTGTCACCGCGCAGGATTATCTCGCCAACAGTATTCTGCGGATCGGGAGATTCAATCTTAACCTCCAGTGTATCAACAGCCTTGCCACATGAAGCGAACCGTGCCGTCCTCCATCCGTCATAGGCGATCAGCGGACCGCACTCGGTCATGCCGTAACCAACGGCATAACGCATCCCGATCTTCCTGAAAAACCTCTCGGCATCGGCATTGAATGCCGCACCGCCAATGACGATCTCCTTGAACCGTCCGCCAAAGCTCGTCTCAAGCTTCTCACGCACCTTCCTGAAAAGGATCTTGTTTATGCCGGGAATCTTGAGCAAAACCTTCATCGTGGGCTTGCTGATAACCGGGAGCAGCTGCTTCTTGTAAACCTTCTCAATCACAAGCGGCACCGACAGAATCAGGCGAGGCCTGATCTCCTTGAATGCCTGTATCAGTATCTGCGGCGAAGGAGTTTTTGTGAGAATGGTAATATGACAGCCGTATGTAAAGGGGAAGAGAAACTCGAAGGCGCCGCCGTACGTGTGCGCCAGGGGAAGAAATGAGACAACGGGGTCACCCGACTCAAGCGGCATGTTTTTCTGCGCATAGCGAATATTGGCAGCGAGACTCCTGTGAGGAATCATGACACCCTTTGAGAATCCTGTGGTGCCTGAAGTATAGCTGAGGGCCGCCAGCTTCTCGTTGTCGATGGCTGAAAATTTTATGTCATCCTTGCTGAAGGATGGATATGCCTTCGCAAACTTCTCATCCAGGCTTTTGTATATCTCCGTAATCTTTTCTGAGCGGCTCAGAAGCATCTCAAATGAATCGAGGCTCCTGGCGCACTTTATCTCCCTGATCTTGTCAGGCTCAAGCGACTCCCACAGCTTGTCATCAACAAACAGGATCTTCGAGTCAGAGTGATTGATGATATTATGCAGGTCGTCAGGCTTGAAGTCGGGAAGTATAGGCACAACCACGGCGCCGTAAGTAACTACCGCGAGGTACATTGCACACCAGTTCGCAGAGTTCCTGCCAAGAAGCGCAATCTTGTCGCCCTCCTCAATACCGCATTCCCTGAAAGCGATATGCTGTTTGACCATCATCCCGGCAATCTGCCTGTAGGAATAGCCTTTCTCGCGGTAATTCGAAAGCGCCTCTTTATCCCAGTTTTTCCTGATGCTCTCCTCAACGTAGGAGATAAATCTTTCCTTGATCATGACTTTGGAGTTTTCTTTTTTTATGGATCAAATTTAAGCTTTTAAAATAATGTAGTGTCAGAACCTGTAAAGCACAAGCGCAACAACCGCCATCACCAGGTTCACTGCCGTGAAGATAATATTATACCTGACCCTCTGTCCGCTGAACCGTTCAATCTTCCTTGAAAAAATCCCGGCAGTAGGTACGAAAAGCACGACCAGGAAAATAAAGAATTCAGGGCCGTCAAACACCTGGCTCACACCGCCTCCGCGAAGACTTGCCAGGTATATCACTAGCAAAGTCACCAGAAGATAGACCAGGTAGCTCCCCTTCAGCGCGAGGGTTGACAGCGGTCTGGCATGATGCATCTTGTGGGGCTTGAGATACGCATATGCGATGGAGAAGACAATCACAATCAAGACAGCGCCCAGTATATAGTTCATCATCTCCGGCAGGTTAAACTTATTCATTCACTCTATCACGCAGGGTTAACTATTATGCCATCTCAAGTGATGACCATACAAGTGAGCTGGCGCCGAGCACTGCGGCATTCTGGGTGCTCAGTTCCGATGGGAGCAGCTTCACCTTGTCACGGTAGATGTAGAGCAGGTTCTCCTCCATATGCTTCTTCGCCGGCTCGAAGATCAGCTCCTTCGCAAGGGCGAGTCCGCCGAAGAGGAAAATTGCTTCCGGGTTTGTGTGCGCCACCACGTCGGCCAGCTTGAACCCGAGCATCGCCCCGGTGTGCTCGAAGGCCTCGAGTGCAATCGGGTCCCCCCTTCGCGCTGCTTCATAGATCATCTTTGAATCGAGCTCCTCGAAGCTGTGCCTGCGCAGCTCGCTCTCATCCAGCCTGTCAGCCATAATCTTCAGGACAGTGCGCTTCAGGCCGGTGGCTGAGACGTAGGTCTCGAGGCACCCCTTGCGCCCGCACCCGCAGTCGCGGTTCGATTGCCCGGGCCTGATGATTGTATGTCCTATCTCGCCGGCGAATCCGTCGTGTCCGTAGACCAGCTTGCCGTCAACAACGAAACCGCTGCCGAGGCCCGTGCCAAGGGTTATCACCACAAAGTTCTTCATGTTCCGGGCACCGCCGTAGATCATCTCACCCACGGCTGCCGCGTTGGCATCGTTTGTCACAATCACCGGCAGCGATGTGTGGCGTGCGAAGATGTCTGCCAGGGGGATGATCCCCTTCCATGGCATGTCAGCCGGGTACTCGATAGTACCCTTGTTGATGTTGCCCATTGGCGCCCCGATGCCGTAACCGAGGATCTCAAGATCCATCCCGGCCTTCTGCGCCGTGAGCATCATCTTTTCATACAGGGCGGCGACAAACACCTCGGGCTCATCATAGTGCTTCGTCATTATCTGGTCCTCGGCAAGGATCTTGCCCGTCCGGTCCACAAATCCGAAGATTGTGTTTGTTCCTCCGATATCAATCCCGGCAACTGTCCGTATCTTTTCCATACTTAAAAACAGAGTTAACTAAACGTAAATATACATTTTAGATTTAACCGGCGAAACTAATTTGCCGGCTGGTGCGGTCAGTTTATGCTATTTTCCGGCGGGGACGTACTCGTTCCCTACCTTCCTTGCGCGTACGGGATGGTCAAGATCGATGCCGAGGGCAATGCCGGTCTCAACCAGGATGTTCCACCCTGCCGCCAGCTGAAGGTACTCGGCATAGTCGCCTCCCTTCGGTATGACGATTGTCGGGAAGATTGTCTTCTCCTCTGCTATCGCGATTACATGCACGCCGGCACCCTTCACGATGCACTCCATGAACTTGTCATGATCATGCTCGAACGGACCGACCCATATCAGCACCTCGTCCTTGTTCATCACCTCCTCTATCCCGTGCAGAGCGAAGGTCCCCTCGAGAAAGGCGGATTTCTTGCGGGTGATCTCGTTGGTCTTGAGGGCGAGCTCGGCTGCGACGCCGTTATCGCGTCCCGCGAAGTAAATCATGCCCGCATTCCGGACCCTGTCAATTATCTTCTTGTCGGCCTTTGCCGTAAGTACCTCCTCCATCTGCTCTGCCGCCTTGCGAAGTCCCGCCATCTTCATGCCGCGAAGGTTTCGCATAAGCGAATCATAGAAGAGAGCCTGCTCCGCGACTGACTTGGTGGCGGCGACGGCATTCTCCTTGCCGCACCTGAGCACGTGAGCCGCATGGGCCGTCTTCTCAAGCCTGGTGCCGGGATTGGCAGTAAGACCGAAGATTGCATCATGCTTTTTCTTCTTCAGCGCCTCAACCAGACGTATCACCTCCTTGGTCTGACCCGAGTTGGAGGCGGCGAAAACCACGAAGTCGTTCAGGTTGTACTCCAGCGACTGTGTGCAGCCCTCCGTCAGCACAGGCAGGAGAAACTCCCTCTTCAGGTTGGCGAAGATGGCCCGTTTTGCAGGGAAGAGACGGCTGCTCCCCTCACCGGTAAGAAAGAGCCCCTTTTTATTTTTGAATGCCGGGACGAATGGGATTGATGACTCGGGCCGGAACGATTTGACGATGCCGGGGGTCTCCATCATCTCGCGCACCAGCGCATACTTGCTGTATTTTTTGTCAGTCAGGTTCATGATCAGCTATATTACAGTTTAACAATGAATTCTTTCAGGTCACGCTGCACCTGCGGGTCCTTCTGGAAGCCTCCGCCAAGATGCTGCCAGTAAGGCTCGGCATACTCCACTCCCGCCATCCTGCCGTAGTTCTTGTTTCCCTCAAGCACATAGCCGAAGAAATCGTCAATCTTGTGCATGTGCTTCATCAGGTCAAGCTGCGACTGGTGTTTTCCCAGCATATCTATCTTGGTCTGCACCGCGCTTGTCACGTCCACGAAGAAGTGAGGAGAGGTGAGCTGCGATCCGAGCGGGTCACTGAGCGTCAGAGGCGATGTGTGATACAGCAGGGGTGTCACCTCAAGCGGTTTTTCCTTCACCGGAACCGGGTCAAGCGAGGCGACCATCGCGGCAGCTTCGACTATCGCGGCCGTGGCACGGTGGTCCGGATGGTAATCGTTGGGCAGGTGTGTGAAGATGATGCCCGCACGCACCTTTCGCATCAGCGATATCAGCTTAAGCCGTATCTCCGGACTGTCAAAGAGAGAACCGTCGATGCCTCCCATAGTATAATACTCTGCGTCGAGAACCGCCGCAGCAGCTTTCGCCTCGCCGAAACGGAGACGTGCCGTCTCTTCCATGCTCATGTTGCACCCCCCGAGATCACCTCCGGTCATGGTGGCAATAACTATTTTGTATCCCCTGTCGTGAAGCAGTTTGAGCACGCCGGCGTTCCATGCCTCGGCATCATCCGGATGTGCGTTGATTGACAGGGCTACTTTGTTGAATTCAGTTGCCATTAGCTATATGTTTATTTTAGAACCATTATTTTTTTAAGTCTTACAAAATCAGGAACCTCGCCGGTCAGCGGCTTCATGTATTTTATGAATGCGTCAGAGACGAAGTTGCCGGCGGCATTGAAGTACTCCTTCGGCATCGGTTTGGCGGCGATTGCCACATTGCTCAGCGGCACTTTGCCGTAGACAACCTCATATGGATTATCAGATTTTCTCTCGATGGTAACCATGTATCCCGATTCACCCTTCTCGGCAAGGTGCACGGCCTCGATGCCGCAACGGTAAGCCTCCTCGAGATCAATGGGGACGGCCCTGACGAAATCGCTCATTATCAGTGACTCCGGCACCTGAAACTCACCCCTGATGCCAAACTCGGAGGAGATCATCCGGTGAAGGGTGATAGCCACGCTGGCGCCTCCCATTGCGCCGAACTCTGTGTTGCTGAACTTGTCCTTCACAACTGATGCGCTGACAGGTGTTCCATCCTCGTATTTGATCCCTTCGCCGGCAACTACGGAGACCCATCCGAACCTCCTGATGCACTGATCAGCGGCGGCCAGGAATTTATCCTTGTCAAAAGCATGTTCCGGGGCATAGATCAGGTGAGGGGCATCGTCCTCATCACGTTTAGCCATTGCTGTGGCGGCTGCCAGCCAGCCTGCATCACGCCCGATAGTCTGGTAGATGACGAACTGGTCAACCTGCTTCATGTCCCGCGCGAGCATCCCTGCCTGCTTGACATTCAGGATGTTGGACCATGCTGCCGAGGCGAAGCCGGGTGTGTGGTCAGTGCCGAAGAGGTCGTTGTCAACGGTCTTCGGGATCCCCACGCCGGTGAGTTCGTAGCCCTGGCTCCGGCAATAGGCCTCAACCCGGTGGATCGTATCCATAGTGTCATTCCCGCCGATAAGGAAAAAGTACCTGATATCATATTTCTGAAGTACGCTGAGGATCTTCGGAAAGTCCTCCTCCTTCAGCTTATGACGCGAGGAGCCCAGTGCTGACGACGGCGTGCGGCGCAGACCGTGGATGATCTCCGGCGGCTGTGCCATCAGGTCGAAGAGCCATTCGTTCATGAAGCCTTCGATGCCGTAGTTCATACCGTAAACGTCGGCTATTGCTTCTGATCGCCTTGCGGCGTCAATAACTCCCGCGAGGCTCGAGTTGATTACTGTTGTGGGGCCGCCCGACTGGCCTATTACTGCATTTCCCTTTGTCATAAGCTGGAGTTGATTACTGTTGCGGGGCCACAC
>JAEYZD010000160.1 GCA_023430725.1 Bacteroidota bacterium
AGATAGAACTGTGCAACAAGAAGATACGCGAATTCACCGCACAGGTGGCAGAGAAAAAGGAGGTGATGGCTGAGGCGCAGACATTGCTTGATGAGCGCAGGAAGGACCTCGATGGCAAGAAATCAGAGCTTGATGATATCACACGTGATACACAGAAGGAGGAGGAGAACCTTGCTGAAAAGTCTGCTGAACTTCAGACAAGGATTGAGGAGAGGCTTCTGACTGCCTACAGGAGAATCCGTTCCAACGCACGCAACGGTCTTGCCGTGGTGCCGGTCAAAAGGGATGCCTGCGGCGGTTGCTTCAACCAGATCCCGCCACAGCGTCAGCTCGACATCCGTTCAAGGAAAAAGATCATCGTATGCGAGTATTGCGGGCGCATTCTCGTCGATGACGAGATCGTTGGCGAAGGAGGTAACTGATACTTTCAATAAAGACAATACGGGGAGACGCCACAACAGGCGTCTCTCTTCGTTTTATTATATTTGCCCTTAATAAACCAGGTCTTCTCAATGAACGATTTCAAATCGCAGGTGCGTGAGGGTATTCCCTCATACCTGCCAGAATCCAGACCATATGATCTTTCGGCTAACCATGCTCCCCGGCGTCGTGATATCCTGACAACGGAAGAGAAGAAGCTCGCCCTGCGCAATGCCCTGAGGTATTTCCCGGAGTCGATGCACGGTGTGCTTGCTCCTGAGTTTGCAGAGGAGCTTCGTGAGCGGGGACGAATATATATGTACCGCTACAGGCCTGAATACGAGATGAAGGCCAGGGCTCTCAGCGAGTATCCCCACCGGTCAGTGCAGGCTGCTGCTATCATGCTCATGATCACGAACAACCTTGATCCGGCGGTGGCCCAGCACCCTCATGAGCTGATAACTTACGGCGGCAACGGGGCTGTCTTTCAGAACTGGGCCCAGTACAGGCTCACAATGAAGTATCTCTCAGAGATGACTGATGAACAGACACTCGTGATGTATTCCGGCCATCCGCTGGGACTATTCCCTTCTCACCGGGAGGCTCCCCGCGTAGTTGTCACAAACGGCATGGTCATTCCGAACTACTCATCGCAGGAGCACTGGGAGAGGTTTAATGCCCTGGGCGTTTCGCAATACGGGCAGATGACCGCCGGCTCGTATATGTATATCGGTCCCCAGGGGATAGTTCACGGCACCACAATCACTCTTCTCAATGCTGCGCGGCGGGTGAAGCCCGTGGCAGGCGAGGAGAGAAAGAGCAGGCTTTTCATATCATCCGGTCTTGGCGGAATGTCAGGCGCACAGCCCAAGGCAGGTAACATTGCGGGTGTGGTCTCTGTGATTGCCGAGGTGAACCCGAAGGCAATAAGAACGCGCCACTCGCAGGGCTGGGTGGATGAGGTTCATGACAACCTGACTATGCTTGCCGAACGTGTTCGCAAGGCATGCAGCGAAGGAGAGGTGGTCTCACTGGCATACCAGGGAAACATCGTGGAGCTGTGGGAGAAGTTTGCAGATGATGGGCTCTGGGCTGACCTGGGTTCAGACCAGACATCGCTGCACAACCCGTGGGCCGGAGGTTACTACCCGGCCGGAATCAGCTTTGACGAAGCCAATCTAATGATGGCTGAGAACCCGGAAAAATTCCGCAGCCTGGTTCAGGAATCACTGCGCCGCCAGGTGAACGCGATCAACAGGCATACTGCCAACGGTACCTATTTCTTTGACTACGGCAACGCATTTCTGCTGGAGTCGTCGCGTGCCGGCGCCGACATAAGTGACGGCAGAGGCGGATTCCGCTACCCGTCATATGTTCAGGATATTATGGGTCCCGGGTTCTTCGACTTCGGCTTCGGTCCCTTCCGCTGGGTATGCTGCTCCGGAGACCCGGCTGACCTTGAGAAGAGCGATGCCATAGCTGCTTCCACACTGGAGAGGCTGATGAAACAATCTCCTGACGATATCCGTCAGCAGATGTCGGATAATATCCACTGGATACGTGAGGCGGGACGCAACAGGCTGGTAGTGGGGTCGCAGGCGCGGATTCTCTACGCCGATGCTGAAGGAAGGACGAAGATAGCTGCTGCCTTCAACGAGGCCATTGCCGCGGGAATCATCAGCGGCCCCATTGTGATCGGGCGTGATCATCACGATGTGTCAGGCACCGACTCCCCATTCAGGGAGACCTCCAATATCTATGACGGATCACGTTTCACGGCCGATATGGCAGTACAGAACGTGATTGGTGATGCATTCAGGGGTGCTACCTGGGTCTCAATTCACAATGGAGGTGGTGTTGGCTGGGGCGAGGTTATCAACGGCGGTTTCGGGATGGTGCTTGATGGCTCTGCTGAGGCTGACCGTCGTCTCCGTTCGATGCTACTGTGGGATGTCAACAACGGCATCGCGCGGCGCAGCTGGGCGAGGAACAGCGGGGCCGTGGCAACGATAACGAGAGAGATGGAGCGCACCCCCGGTCTTGTTGTCACCATGCCGGTGGAGGCGGA
Organism: Bacteroidota bacterium; assembly: GCA_023430725.1. Taxonomy (GTDB): domain Bacteria; phylum Bacteroidota; class Bacteroidia; order Bacteroidales; family VadinHA17; genus SR-FBR-E99. Next base: position 2,489 of record JAEYZD010000160.1, read on the forward strand.
TGATGGCCTCCTCGAGCAGACAATAGGCAATCAGTCCTGAATCTGGATGCTAATCTAAAGGTAGACCAATAAGAATTGTAAAGGTTGGCCCCGCCCGCTCCGGTTTGTTCCTGGGTGACATGACTATACAATTCCTGACCCTCTACGAGGGTCTTTACTTTCTGGTCCCTTAGTCTACAAATCCTGACCCTCTACGAGGGTCTTTGTCATGTAATCCCTTGATATTGAAAAATGGCCGTAGGACATTAAGAATTGGTGTGCCGGGCATGTGATAGACCCAAAGGGTGAGGTTGAATTAAGACCGAGTCCCGAGAGAGCCGTAATGACCGGAATCTCAAAGCCGAGAGCAAGGGTGCCGCGGGCGACTGCGGATCTGAAGGAAGCAGTAGGCGTAATGTTGTTTTGACGAACAGGAATCGGATATAAGGCTTTTGCTCACCGGGTAACCGGCCCATGGACTGGGAAACCCGATAGTCATTCGGAGGTGAGCTGGGGTAAATCCGGCAGGACAACAGGAAGGGTATATTACTTACCCCGGGAGGCCTTCACGAAGTCCGGGCGACCGGATAGGAGTACCGGTAACGGCATGACGAAAGACGTGAAGGAGTCAGCAGCGGGCGTATTACCGGGGATAATCAACCGGGAAGGCCCAAATCTATTAACGAAGGGAAGCTTCGAAGATGCGTAAAAGTGAGATGAAGCA
>JAEYZD010000192.1 GCA_023430725.1 Bacteroidota bacterium
ACTCTCAGAATCGGACTCGCGCATCAATCCAGAATCGATATCCCGCATAGAACCGGAATCAGCCTCTCTCTGTGCTTCGGAAGTGCTGCCTCGCATACTCTCTGAGTCTGATTCGCGGTATGCATCAGATGAACTGTCGCGCATGCTCTCAGAGTCTGCCTCGCGGTAGTCTTCAGATGAACTGTCACGGATACTCTCAGAATCGGACTCGCGCATCAATCCAGAATCGATATCCCGCATAGAACCGGAATCAGCCTCTCTCTGTGCTTCGGAAGTGCTGCCCCGCATACTCTCTGAGTCGGCCTCGCGCTGAGCTTCGGAAGTGCTGCCTCGCATACTCTCTGAGTCGGCCTCGCGGTAGTCTTCGGATGAACTGCCTCGCATGCTCTCTGAGTTGGCCTCGCGGTAGTCTTCGGATGAACTGCCCCGCATGCTCTCTGAGTCTGCCTCACGCTGTACTTCTGAATCGCTTCCACGCAAACTTTCAGAATCGGTTTCACGCATCAATCCCGAGTCGCTGTCGCGCATTGACCCTGAGTCGCTGTCGCGCAATGTATCTGAATTGACTAACGTACTCACAAATAATTGCTTAATTATTATTGGATCACTGCTAACGTCGCCCTGCGGAGGCGGAAGCCACAGCGGCAGCAGTCACACTGGCGATAATTGCTGCCTGAACCTGCCGGATAGTCTGCGCAACTGCATCTGAAACCGGACTTTCAATCACCATTACCTTCAACTGCTGCCTGATACGTTTCAACTCATCGCGGTCTGAGGACAGAATCCTCTCCATGCTGCAGGCTTTCACCATACCTGCAAGAGCGTTTAGCTCTCCGTCACCACCCCTGCCCGACAGTATCTCATTCTTCAACTGACGAATCAGACTGCTACGGGTGTAAGTCTCCATGAAAACTGACTGCCGGTATGGGATGAGCCCAAGAAACTTCCTCCTTTCAATACGAAGAATTCTCTTGTCCTCCAATCCCTCAAGTATCTGCCACTTGTACCGGCTGTACCGGGAGGCAAGCTTCCCGACCCAGTAACTGACTTTTCGCGGATTGGGGGACTGGGAGATCATCGTGCTGACATCATTCAGCATCGGGGAGGAGAGGGCCTTGCCAGGCTTCAGCAAAAGCTTCTTGTCGACAATGCTGACACGCTCACCAAGGGCGAGATCCAGAAGAATAGCCCCGGCAATGCCATACTGGATGTATGTCTGCGATGTCAGAAACCCGCCCTTTTCAGGACGATGAGCGATGATGAGGAATTTCTCAGCGGTGGAAAATGTCTTTTCAGCCATAATTGTAAAAATTGGGGCGACGGGGCCGGTCAGTTAAAGGGCGGGGTGATGGATTCAGTCTGGTTCTATGCCCGGGCTCCGGGGCCGGTCAGTCGCAGTCCGGGGTGATGGATTCAGCCTGATTCTACGGCTGATTGGTGGTGGCTGGTCGGTCTCTGGCAGGCTCGATTGATTACCTTCAGTTGCAGTCCGGCGCTACCCCATACTTGTTCAATGTTACTTTCTCAAAGCGGAAATCGCTTCCTCTACAGTCGGCACGAAACATACCATTTTGCCGCGGTTGCTCTCACGGATGAAATCGCGCCAGCTACGGCTCTTCAGATGGGAAATATCGCCCACAATGGCCAACCTCATCCTGTAGTTGGAGAACTTCTGAAGGATATCGCCGGCCATCCCGGTCCTGAGATCGAAAAAACCGGAGGCAAAAGAGTCAGAGTGTATTACAACCTTGGTGCAGCCTTCATAACTGGCATTCCCAAGTATGTCAACATCGTCATCGGCTGACCCTATTGTACCTGCCCCAGGCTTCAATTCCGCAATACTGCCGGTGACTTCGTCAGGGTGAATAATGAACATATAATACCGGTAATTGTTAGCTGTTTAAGAGGTTCAATTTTGCTTGCTCCGGTTCTCTCGTCTGAAAGGCTGCTTAAGGTGGCAGAGGAGACTTAAAAACTATTTTTTAAGGCTCGGAGCCTGGCGCAGAGATAGTATCTTCCTTTCGGGAGAGGGATTCAACTTATTAACGGACCTTGCTTGGTTTTTGATTGGAGAGAGCCCTGTGTACTATCCGGTTCTTCCTTCCGGGAGACGGATTAAACTGTTATTATAATCCCGGAAACCTTTTTTATAGTGGCTCGAACGTTGATTCTGACCTGCAGAAGGTGTTTTAATCAGGCCACTATTTTGAGTCAGGTACAAAACTCCGCTCCGTCAGTCACACCTAAAATGATTTAGAAAGCTGAAATACAACGACTTTCACTCGACTGACAGAAGATGACTATAGCAAACAACGAAATTTAACAAATATTTTCGATTGAAGCAAGGAAATCGTCGGGAAATTGTGTAAAACAGTTGATTCATCGTTGCAGGGAGTACTTCTTACTTATTGAATCATATAGAACATGGGTTATCCTTTATCACATGACAGGTGAAACATCTCAGGGAGTGAAAATATGGACGCTTGTTGTCCCGGGGGACCAAAATTATATTGCAAGGAGCATATACACGGGATTGATAGTCAACCATAGTTGAGGTGTGGGGAGGGAAGAGCCTGGAGGGTTTAAGATAAGTGGTCAGGCAATTCCCGGTACTGATGATCCGGGGTAAAGAATAGCGGGCGCTGGCAATCCTCGTGTCTTAATAACCATAGAGATAAATACCGGCCCTCTGGCTCTTACACACTAATGAGGAACCTCGATTTCCCGCACCGCTGGCCTTTCCCGAACTATTTAAGAACCGCGACCGGCCCGCAAATGAAACAACCTGGCTCCGCCGGTTTTAAACGCTACCGCTGAACCGCCGGCTTCTTCTCTCCAGTGAAGAGGCACGGCGGAGCGCATTGTTTCTAAACCAACCCTGCAAACCCCATAAACGCCAGCGCCAGGATACCTGCCGTGACCAGAGAGATAGGCACTCCCTTCATCCCGGAGGGAACATCGGCAAGCTCCAGCTGCTCGCGGATACCGGCCAGAATTACAAGAGCAAGACCAAAACCAATCGCAGTGGCAGCTCCGTAAACAATTCCTTCTCCAAGATTGTAATCCTTCTTGATTACAAGGATCGCAACACCAAGAACCGCGCAGTTCGTGGTAATCAGCGGCAAGAAAATCCCCAGGGACTGATACAGCGGCTGACTGATCTTCTTCAGTATGATTTCAACCATCTGAACCAACGCTGCAATCACCAGGATGAAGGTGATCGTCTGCATAAAGGTAATACCCAGTGGTATAAGCACATATACATGTATGATGTAGGTCACCATCGTCGCCAGCACCATCACAAAGGTCACGGCCCCTGACATCCCAATGGCTGTGCTCACCTTGTTCGAAACACCCAGGAAAGGACATACACCCAGGAACTGTGCAAGCACAACGTTGTTGACGAAAATCGCGGATATTATAAGCAGAATATATTCCATTTTCTTTCCTCCCTATGCTTTGTTGATCCTGTTCACAATGGCAATCAGATACCCAAGGGCAATAAACGCCCCCGGCGCAAGAATGAAGACCAGTATGCCGTCACCTTCAATGAACTTGAAGCCGGCAATAGCACCGCTGCCCAGAATCTCGCGGACAGCTCCGAGCACCCCGAGAGCTCCGGTAAATCCGAGCCCCATACCTGCACCGTCGACAAACGACGACCAGACCGTATTCTTGCTGGCAAATGCCTCGGCACGGCCCAGTACAATGCAGTTCACCACAATCAGCGGAATAAATATTCCAAGGGTCTCGTATAACGAAGGAACATAAGCCTGCATCACCAGGTCAACTATCGTCACAAACGTCGCAATAACCACAATAAATGCAGGTATGCGAACCTTGTCAGGAATGATGTTCTTCATCAGCGCTATCACCACGTTGGAGCCTATAAGGACGAAGGTGGTCGCAAATCCCATACCCAGTCCGTTCATGGCCGACGAAGTGGTGGCCAGTGTGGGACAGGTTCCCAATACCAACACAAGGATCGGGTTCTCCTTCAGAAATCCTTTTGTAAAATTCTGCATCTGGTTCATTTCAAACCTCCTTTTTCGAATGCGTTATACGCCCTCTGAACTCCGTCACAGAAAGCTCTAGAACTGATTGTGGCAGCGGTGATGGCATCAACCGGCCCGCCGTCCTTCTTCACCTTAAGGGCGAACTCGGCGGGATTCTTTCCCTTGAACTGATCCTTGAACTCGGGCTTCTCCGGGGTGCCGTCGGGAACCATCTTCGTCCCGAGACCAGGCGTCTCCTTGTGCTCAATGACGTTTATATTGTAAATCGCGCCGTCAGGCGTAAATCCTACCATAAAACCAATGTAACCACTGAAACCGTTGTTGGTGTAAGATCTGACGGCATATCCCACAACCTCCTCTCCGTTTTTGGCAGGATACACCTCGAGGGAATCACCCTCGCCGGTTGGCAGCATGAACATCTCATCATTCGGGTTATTCGTGAACTCCGGCACCACCTGCTTGATTGCGTTAATCTTCTTGTTCAGGGCCGTTACAGCTATCGGGGCCTTCGTCATTTCATAAACGAAACCGAGTCCTGCAGAGGCTCCCAGTGATATCAAAGTCAGCGAAAGAACCATGTTCCTGAGCGACGATTGCATCTTAGCCACGTTTCACCTCCTTCCCGAACCTCTTTGGTTTAATGTACATATTCAATAATGGCACAAACGCATTCATAATAAGTATCGCGAACGAGACCCCCTCGGGGTAAGCGCCCCAGACCCTTATAAGCACTGTTATGACTCCTATGCCGATGCCGTATATCACCATACCCTTTGCTGTCATCGGCGATGTCACATAATCGGTGGCCATGTAGATCGCACCGAGCATAATCCCTCCTGTAAGCAGATGGAACAGGGGATCGGCATATTTCGTCGGGTCAGCCGCCCAGAGGATGCCGGTGAACGCAGCTACAGTCAGAAGGATTGTCACCGGGATATGCCAGGTGATTATCTTCCTCCAGACCAGGTAAATGCCCCCGAGAATCAGTGCCGCAGCGGCGATCTCACCCATCGAGCCTCCCATGTACCCGTAAAAGAGCTGCATGTGCGTCGGGACCTTCTCCATCAGCGCGGAAACTGCCTCGCCGTTCTTGATCCCTTCGCTCATAATTGCAAGGGGAGTGGCGCCGGTCACCGCGTCAGTGTAACCTGTGTTGAATCCCTGCGGCAACGGCCAGCTTGTCATCTGCACCGGGAAGGAAATTAAAAGGAACACCCTTCCCACCAGCGCCGGGTTGAACGGGTTGTTGCCTATCCCCCCGAAGGTCATCTTCGCCACACCGATAGAAACAATGGCGCCGATGATGATTATATAAACCGGCAGGTTCGATGGCACGTTGAAAGCCAGTAAAAGCCCCGTTACAACCGCCGATCCGTCCGAGATTGACGGCTTCGTCTTAAGTATGAACTTCTGGACAAGGTACTCCGTGGCCACGCAGGCGAGCACTGATACCAGTGTAACTATTATCGCACCCATCCCGAAGAACCAGATCGAGGCCGCCAGGGCTGGGAGCAGCGCTATCACCACACCGTACATCAGCTTACGCGTCGTTTCGGCGCTCTGCTGGTGCGGTGACGGGGATACATTTAGGATATTGCTCATATGTCTTGTGTGCTATTTCGTGATACGTTCGCGTGCCATCCTGATAACCGTGGTCTTGCCCAGCCTGATGTAATCGAGCAGCGGCCTCTTCGCGGGACAGGTGTAAGCGCAGGCCCCGCACTCCATGCAATCGGTGATCCTCTCCTGCTCGGCCTTCTCAAACATCCCTTTCTGGCCGAGAACCGATATGAGCCACGGCTCGAGGCCCATGGCACATGCCGTGGAGCACTTGCCGCACCTGATGCAGGGCAACACCTCAGCACGCTTCGATGCTTCAGCAGGGAAAAGAATAATCCCCGATGTCCCCTTTGTGACAGGTACATCGGTGATGGCCAGCGCCTTGCCCATCATCGGGCCGCCATTAATAACCTTACCGGTATCATCAGGCATACCCCCTGCAGCCTCAATGAGAGCCGAGACGGGAGTACCGATACGCACCTGGAAATTACCGGGGTTCTTAACTGACTTCCCGGTAACGGTAACCACCCTCTCAACCAGCGGTTTATTCTTCTGCACCGCCTCGTAAACGGCATAGGCGGTACCAACGTTCTGCACAACAACACCCACATCAAGGGGGAGTCCGCCGGAGGGGACCTCGCGCCCTGTGCAGGCCTTAATCAGCTGCTTCTCACCTCCCTGCGGATACTTGACCTGCAGCGGCTGCACGGTTATCCCCTGAAACCCCTTCGCCAGTTCCGTCAGATTGCTGATCGCATCGGGCTTGTTGGCTTCGATTCCGATTATAACACTCTCAACGCCAAGGGCTTTCTTGATGATTGACACGCCGGTAAGCACCTCGGCTCCCTTCTCAAGCATCAGCCTGTGGTCAGATGTAAGGTAAGGCTCGCACTCCACGCCGTTGATGATTACCGTGTCGCACTTCTTCCCTGCAGGCACTGTAAGCTTGATGTGAGTCGGGAAGGTTGCGCCTCCCAGGCCCACCAGCCCGCATTGCTGGCATCGCTCGATGATCTGCTCGCGCGTCAGGGTAATCTCTTTCACCAGGGTGGTGCTGCGGTCAACGGTTTCAACCCATTCATCGCCCTCAACATCAATCACTATCGCGGTTTGCTTGTAACCGGTTGTGTCAACCAAGGTGTCAATCTTGCTTACCTTCCCCGATACCGGTGAGTGGATGTTGGCGGAGACAAATCCTTTCGCCTGCGCGATGAGCTGTCCGGCCCTGACCGCGGCACCCTTCTCCACGACCGGTGTGGCCGGTGCGCCGATGTGCTGCGAGACTGGAACCGTCACCTGTGCCGGGACGGGAAGGATCACTGTCGGCTTGTCCGCCGTCAGCTTGTTCTCTGGCGGATGGATGCCGCCCTTCGGAAATGTCTTAAACACGTTTATGGTTCTTTTTCAGGTTATTCAATAATCAGTTTGCTGTCTGGTGTGCGATTGGCTCATTTGCGCATCCGCGATAACTTTTTCCGGGCCGCCACGATCAATTCACAGCTGCATCAGCCGGCTCCGCAGGTTTTGCCTCCTTAACAGGGAAGCCGATCTCGAGGATTGCTCCGGTGGGACACTCAGGCGCGCACTTGCGGCAGAGCTTGCACTTGGTGGAGTCAATAAAGGCGAGGTTGTTCTCCATTGTGATGGCCTCGTAGGGGCAGACCTTTACGCACTTGCCGCAGCCGATGCAGGCAACCTTGCACGCCTTGCGTGCCGGACCGCCCTTGTCCTTGTTGACACACGAGATGAATATCTTGCGGTCTTTTTTGTTCCGCTTGCGAAGCTCGATGATGTTGCGCGGACAGGCTTTTACACATGCGCCGCAGGCCACACACTTGTCGTCAAGGATAACCGGCAGTTCCGTTACCGGATCCATGTACATGGCATCAAACTTGCAAGCCAATACACAGTCGCCGCACCCGAGACACCCGTACTGGCAGCCGGTCTGGCCGCCGTAAAGGGAATGAGCAACGCGGCAGCTCATGGCGCCGTCATAGAACGATGTGCGGGTTGCATTGTCAGGAGTCCCGTTGCACCTGACCACCGCAACCTTGGGTTCAACGGCAAGAGGCTGACGGTCTAGGATTATTGCCACTTTGCCCATCGTATCGGCTCCGCCGACCGGGCAGTTGAGCCCCTCGAACGATGTCGATTTCACAAGGGTTTCCGCGAAGGCACGACATCCGGTATATCCGCATCCGCCGCAGTTGGCGCCGGGAAGAGCCTCGGTCACCGTATCAATGCGGGGATCCTCAATCACCTTGAACTTCTGCGCCACAAAATAGAGTATCACCGCGGAAAGCAGCCCGAGGGCACTTAGCATCGCGATAGTCAATAGAACAGTGGAACTCATCTGTCAGACCTTTATTTTGAATTCGAATTTTTCTCCTATTATGCTTCTAAACAGGTAAATGCAAAGATAGTATACGCCGATTGAGAGGAAAGAGAGCAGCGCAGAAACCAGTTCTCCGGCACCTGCGGCGGTGGCTGCTCCAAAGGTGGCTACCAGCACCAGGAACGGGATAATATACCCTATGGTCAGCGCCCGGAACCCCTGCGAGAGTTTCATCTCAACCGTTACGCTGTCTCCGGGCCGGACTGATGGATTGCTCTTAACTGTAATCACCTTGGCTTCGGAAGTACCGGCTGAACATACTGATTTGGCGTGACAGCCTGAACAGGCGCCGGAGACAAGAATCTCAACCTCGGCAGTGCCGTTGCCCGGCACTCTCAATACCTTCCCTTCATGAGTGATCGTTTCTGCTTGAGGCATCAATTGATTCTTGAAAAGGCAATTTTAAGGAATTACCGGGAAAAAATATATAACAAAGGTCATTATTTTAAGGGGTCTGATGTTCAGAGGGTCTAAAGGTCTGAGGGTCTTGCAGTCTACAGTCTCCGGTCAGCAGTCTCCAGTCTTCAGTCTCCAGTCTTCAGTCTCCAGTCTCCAGTCGCCAGTTTCCAGTTTCCAGTCTTCAGTCGCCAGTCTTCAGTCGCCAGTCTCCAGTCTCCAGTCTCCAGTCTTCAGTCGCCAGTTTCCAGTTTCCAGTCTTCAGTCGCCAAGACTCCAGTCTTCTGTCTCCAGTCTCCAGCCATCAGTCTTCAATTTTCAGTCATTCAGATTGTTAACGACTGCCGACTGCTGACTGCCAACTGAGGACTGATCCCTCAGCTTATCTCCGACCAGGAATAATTCTTCCCGAACAACCTCTTCAGATTGACCCTAAGGAGGAAATTTGCCGGTGCGGCCAGCTCGGGGTCGTCAGCCAGAATCTCCGCGGCACGCGATCGGGCCAGGTTGAGTATCTGCCCGTCCTTGCCAAGGTCGGCAATCTTAAGGTCAAATGCCATCCCGCTCTGCTGCGTCCCCTCCAGGTCACCCGGACCCCGCATCCGCAGGTCAGCCTCCGCGATCTCAAAACCATCATTGGTCGAGATCATTGTATTGATGCGCTCCGTAGCGTCCGCCGAGAGCCTGTGCGAGGTCATGAGTATGCAAAACGACTGGTCTGCGCCACGGCCGACCCTGCCGCGCAACTGGTGCAACTGCGAGAGACCAAACCGCTCCGCGCTCTCAACAACCATCACACTGGCATTCGGAACATCAACACCTACCTCAATCACGGTGGTTGCAACCATTATGTGCGCCTGGCCCCGCCGGAACATGTTCATCGAGATCTCCTTGTCCTTCGTGGCCATCCGCCCGTGAACAACACTGATACAGTACTGAGGCGGGGGAAAGGCGCGTGCCATGCTCTCAAGACCATCATCAAGGTTCTTGTAGTCAAGTGTTTCCGACTCCTTTATAAGCGGATAAACCACGTATATCTGACGCCCGTCCTCAATCTGCCTGCGCATGAAACCAAACACCTTCTCACGCTCGGCATCGGTGAACGCCATAGTCTTTATCGGCTTCCGTCCCGGCGGCATCTCATCAATGACCGAGACATCAAGATCGCCATAGAGAGTCATGGCCAGGGTGCGGGGAATGGGAGTGGCAGTCATTACAAGCACATGCGGCGGACATTCGCTCTTCTGCCACAGTTTGGCACGCTGTGCCACCCCAAACCGGTGCTGCTCATCAATTATCACCAGCCCGAGATTCCTATACTGTACGTTTTCCTCAATCAGCGCATGAGTGCCGATAAGTATGTTAATAGAACCGTCAAGCAGCCCATTTTCGATCCGCTTCCTCTCACTGCGCTTTGTGGAACCGGTCAGCAGGGCCACCTCAACGTCAATGCCGGTCACGAATTTGCTGATAGAACTAAAATGCTGCATTGCAAGCACTTCGGTAGGGGCCATAAGGCACCCCTGGTAACCGTTGTCGGCCCCGATCAGCATGCTCATCAGCGCCACCATCGTCTTGCCGCTCCCGACATCGCCCTGCAGGAGCCTGTTCATCTGCCTCCCGCTGCCAAGGTCGGCACGGATCTCGCGGATCACCCTTTTCTGCGCACCGGTGAGGGCAAAGGGAAGGTTGTTTGCGTAAAACGAATTGAGTCGCTCCCCGACGATTGAGAAAACAAACCCGTGAGTGTTCTTTGTGCGGTTGCCCTTGTATCTCAGCAGGTTAAGCTGGATGTAAAAGAGCTCCTCAAACTTGAGCCTGAAGCGGGCATTCTCGATGTCATTGTTTGAATCGGGAAAATGAATACGGAAAAGGGCGTCATGCAGACTCATCAGCTTCAGCGGAGCGATCACGGCAGGAGGGAGGGTTTCCGGAAAACGGAACCCGGGCATCGTAAAGGCTTTCGCCATAAGCTTGGCAATTGCCCTCGAGTGAAGGAAATGATCCTTCATCTTTTCAGTCGTGCTGTACTGAGCCTCGAGCGCCGAAGCAACACGGGCAGCACGCTTGTCAGCCTCCTCAACCTCGGGATGGACTATATTGAATGCTCCGCTGAAGAGGGTGGGTTTGCCAAAGATAATATATTCTGTTTCAGGCTTGTATGTGTTCAGTATCCATTTCTGGCCCTTGAACCAGACCAGTCTTACCATCCCGGTTTCATCATAAAAATCGGCCGTCAACCGCCGGCCCGGTCCTGTCCCATCGGTTGAGAACCTGCGGATCTTTCCCCTGATCTGCACATGCTGCATGTCGGTGTCGAGCTCCTTCACCTTGTAGAAGCGGGTTTTATCGATATACTTGTAGGGGAAGTAGTAGATCAGGTCCCTGAATGTGAAAATGCCGGCTTCCGCCTGGAGCATTTCAGCCCTTTTCGGGCCAACACCGGGAAGGAATTTTATCTCACTGTCAAGCAATTCAGACATCGGGAACCGTCAAAAAGATTATCACCGAAAATAGTTAAATTTGGGCGGGATTCAAATGAACTGTCTGAAGAAATGAACATTCACGCGGCAGCGGCATATGCCGCACACCTTCTTACATCCCGCAGCACGGCAGGACACGGTGTGCACAGCCCGCTGATGTTCAGCTTCATCACTGAGGTTATCGGTGGCCGTGCCGATAAGCATATCATGGATGAGGTCAGGAGGCTGAAAAGGGAGATGCTCACTGACAGGCGGGCGGTGAGGGTCACCGACCTGGGGGCGGGGTCAACGGTTCTTCGGGGCAGGGAGAGAAGTATCCGGCAGATCGCCTCCGTAGCTGCACTGCCGTCAAGGGAGGTTGCCCTGCTGGCCAGGATAGCTGCCAGCCTTGACATCATCCTGGAGCGGGTACCGGACTATAAGGCTGGTGGCCCACAGCCAAATGGCTGGCCGGCGCAAGGACTGGAACCAACTCACCGTCCGGAACAAGACCGGGAGCCTGTTGTCAGGCCGGCACAAGAGCAGAAGCCAACCGGCCGGCAGGCAAATAACCCGGAAAATACTCCACCCGGGGAAATACTTCAGCCAGATAACCTACCGGTAATCCTCGAGCTGGGGACATCGCTGGGTATCAGTACACTGGCACTGGCACTGGCGGCACCGGACAGAAGAGTCATTACCGTCGAAGGGTGCCCGGAACTGGCAGCAATAGCCCGCGAGAACCTACGCCGTCACGGCGCCTCAAACACCGAGGTCCTCAATATGGAGTTCAGCCAGGCCCTCATCCACCTCAGAGAAAAGGGAACCATAATCGGAATGGCTTTCATCGACGGTAACCACCGCGGGGCAGCACTGACTGATTACACACACCGGATCATGGAGATGGGAGACCAGATGGTAATCGTGGCAGATGATATTCATATGAACAGTGATATGACAGGCGCCTGGAAGTCACTTTGTGAGGGTCTGCAGACTCCCCGGAAGGCTGACAGCACAAGGGCACAATCCGGTCTGAGACAAACTGGTAACTTACCCGGAAAGCAGTCTCAACTGGCCTCCACGGCAGGAGCCACTGGAAAAATGGCCCTGTTAAGTTCACCGTCTGCCTACAGTCTTGACACAGCCTCGCTCGAAACATTCCGCCTGGGCATCCTTTTCTGCCTCCGTAACCTTACCCCGGGTCACTACCGCATACGGTATTAACAAAAAATAACAACGCCACAGAGTCAATAATAGAGGAATTTGAACTAATTTCGGAACTTTAATGTAAAAGGCATGGATAAAGTCATTGAGATCAAGGAAATCGTTAAGAACTACCAGGTAGGATCAGTCATCGTCAGAGCACTCCGTTCAGTATCGCTCGATATAAAAAGAAATGAATATGTCGCTATCATGGGTCCTTCAGGATCCGGAAAATCGACACTGATGAACATCCTCGGCTGCCTCGACACACCGACTAAAGGAATGTATGTCCTCAACGGAACCGACGTGAGCAAGATGGAAGACGACAGGCTGGCAGAAATACGCAACAAGGAGATCGGCTTCGTCTTCCAGACATTCAACCTGCTGCCAAGATATACAGCCCTCGAAAACGTCACACTGCCCCTTATCTACGGAGGCGTGCCCCGCCATGAGAGAGAGGAACATGCTGTCAAAACACTGGATCTGGTAGGCCTGGGCGACAGGATGACACATAAACCAAACGAACTCTCCGGCGGACAGCGACAGAGGGTCGCCATTGCCAGAGCTCTGATCAACAACCCTTCAATCATCCTTGCCGACGAACCGACAGGCAACCTTGACAGTAAAACATCATATGATATCATGGGCCTGCTCGATAAGATTCACGAGGATGGAAATACCGTGATAGTGGTGACTCACGAGGAAGATATCGCGCGCCATGCACACAGGATCATCAAACTGATGGACGGCGAGGTGGCATCAGACTATGTAAATGAAAACCGGATCGAGGTAAGAAAGAGGTAGTTCCCCAGGCGGCAGGTATCCTGAAAAGAATTGATCCCCACAGGCAGACCATTGACAGCTTCAGACAGGAAATTCCGATGAAGATCTACACAAAAACAGGCGACAAGGGAGAGACCTCAGTTATTGGGGGTGTCAGGCTGCCGAAACATCACCCGCGCATCGAAGCATACGGAACGCTTGACGAACTCATCGCATGGATAGGAATGCTTCGCTCTGCGGAACAGTTCTGCGTTCCAAACGATGAACTGATCAATATCCAGTCTGTACTGATGTCCTGCTGCACAATAATTGCCACCCACCCGTCGGCTAAGGTGCCCGACGGAATTGAGGTGGAAGATACCACCCGGCTTGAAAGTTCCATCGACAGAATGGAATCACGGTTACCTAAACTTCACTCATTCATCCTGCCCGGAGGCAATCACCAGGCTGCCACAAGCAACATTACACCATGCGTCTGCCGCCGTGCCGAACGGGCAATTCTGCGCCTTAATGAGACCGAAGAGACTGACCAGAATGTCATAAAATACCTCAATCGCCTCTCTGATTACCTCTTTGTACTGACCAGGTGTCTTACTTATGAGCTTGGTACAGAGGAAGTTAAATGGCTTCCGGTCAAAAAATCAAAATAATTCGGTTAAAAATTGTCCTAACCCTTTTTTTATTCTAAATAATTTTATATTTGCGGACTCTTATAAGGGTATTAAACAATTATTGATTTTTTATGTATTGGACACTTGAATTAGCATCAAAACTTGAAGACGCGCCATGGCCCGCCACAAAAGACGAGCTCATTGACTACGCGATAAGGTCAGGTGCCCCTATGGAAGTCATAGAAAACCTGCAGGAGATTGAGGATGAGGGAGATATCTATGAAAGTATAGAGGATATCTGGCCTGATTATCCCTCAAAGGACGACTTCTTCTTTAACGAAGACGAATACTAGCAAATCGCTGAGATAGCACACTGAGTGCCTGAAGGGGTCATTTTATGACAACTTCGGGCACTTCGGCTTTTATGGGCTTTGCCGGGTTGGTGCCGGAAGGATCATCCGGATCCAGCAACACCGGTATCAGATCCGGGTCATCGCTTCCATCCGGGGCCACCGGGGCTGCAACATCTTCAGGAGCTTCGGGCGGGCGCGGAAGAATCTCGTCTATTCCCATGCTGATCCGGTCAGGCCGCAGGTCGGGATGCCACCTGTATCCTTCCAGCCTCATATCTGTGTCGGGAACCTTAAGCGGAGGATTGAGCGTGCCGTCAGGACTCTGGTTCTGATAGATCTCGACTATCTTGCTGTCTTCAAAGAAAATCTCAATTGTGGAGCTTCTGGCCCGGTTCACTCCCACAAGCTCATTGCCGTCAACCACATAGTAGATGGCCTCCCCGTTACCGGTGACCTTTATCCTGTGCAGCCTGTTGTCAACAAAAAAGCCTGACAGGTTTTTCCCGCTGATCTGGTCATACCTGGCTGTATCAACCTCGCTGACGACGAAGGCCTTGTTGTACATCTCCATGCGGTCAGCCTTGCTGTTCACAGTAAAAAGGGCAATTGAATCTGCAGTCATCTGGTTCTCGCGTGACCAGACAATCGGGTCATCATATAACCTTATGACAGAGTCCTGGAAAGAGTAGGAGAGGGAGTCACATTTTCCCTGCATCTCCCGGCTGAAGATTGTGCAGCCATAGAATGCCTTCAGCAGCCTGTGGTCGACACCGGCAGTATCCGTGACGGGAATCGCCCGCAGGGTATCAGCCCTCAGGGTCAGGGTGTCATCGTCGGTGAACATCGAGAACCACGGCGTACCGGTAAGAAGAAACCGTTCCGGCCGCTTCTCGTACCACGCATAATTGCCGCCACCTGTTATATTGTCGGTAGTATCGGTAATTGTCACGTGACCGAAGGCCTCGCCCTTGCCGCTCTTCTCGTCATACCACAGGGTATCACCCGTGATTCGCTGTTCGCGGTTGTCAAGAATGGCATTCTTCATGAGCTGTGAAACATCATTGCGGGTGTCACTCCAGCCGTTCTCACAGTACAGATAGATGCTGTCTCCCACTGCCTCGGTAGGACCTGCAAACCAGACAATCTCCCGCCCGGTGTCATACCGCATCGTGTCGGCTGTCATCACATAGTCGGGATTTACAATCCTCACGCTGTCGCGAAAATGGATCATCTTCTGGTCTGAGTAGTAGATCCCCACGATG
>JAEYZD010000199.1 GCA_023430725.1 Bacteroidota bacterium
TCCTTGTCAAACTGCGGCTTAATAGTCTGATGCAGATAACCTTTATGAGTAAGAATGAGCAATGCGTCTGTGGAAACATTTCTTAACTCAAACCTGCCGTCCTGGCCGGTAATTATCATGATGGTGGTTCCCGACACATTCACGCTTACCCCGGGGAGGGGAGTTCCATCTTCATTTGAGACCACTCCGTGGACAAGAACCTGGGTAAGGGGTTCCGGCTGCATGATTGTCAGCTCCACCTGGGAAGTCTCTGCGTTGATATACCTCGGAGAAGCGAATGCAAAGAGGAGAACGGCCGCAACCGGCAGCACAAGAAGCAGTTTAAGCTTCCTGTAGGGAGAATAAGTTTTCTTTTTCATCATTTCAAATCTGTTTGTGTAAAACGAAAAGTTGAATGAATTAGAGAGACTGATCAGCCTGGCGTTGAAGACCTGGTTGAGAAGAGCCGCCCTGTAACCCGCCGGGTCAGATGTGCTCTGCAGAGCCTCCTCGTCGGCAAGATTTTCGTGATTTTGCCTTACAAGAGCGGAGTAGATCCATACAAACGGATTCATCCATTGTATAAGGCTCATCATCTCAACAAGCAGGAGATCGAACCAGTGTTTCTGTCTGAGGTGCACCAACTCATGGTTCAGGATCTCCCTGGCCTCCCGCTCACTCACTGAAGGATTGATGAAAACATAATTGAAAAACGAGAAAGCTGAGGTATATTTTTCAGTTTTGACCATTACGACATCTCCTGTTCTGCTTACAGATCCCGTGCTCAACGCCCGGTAGAGCGAAAAAATATGGAACAGGGACCGGAACAGGAAGAGACCCATTCCACCGGCATAGATCCATAGGAAAAGGGTGAGGGGGAGGTTCTGTTCATGCTGCACCGCAGCGACTTCAGGCTCCGGCGTCTGAATAATATCAGCAACCTGAGTTTCCTGTACTACCGGCGCTGACAGTTCAACCCTGTAATGAATTGTTAATAGCGGCAGAAGCAGTGACATGACAACCCCGGCAACCAGGTATGCCCTCTTCAGCCTGAAGAACCTCTCATTCCTGAGAAACAGAAGGTATACCAGCGCAAAGCCCGCAAGCCATGAGGCTGATTTCAGGAGGTAAAATGCAATTGATTCCATATATTATTCCTGTTGGTCATCATCAAGGTCTTCCCTGGCCTCCGCGAGTATCCTGTCGAGATCCTCCACAGAAAGATTCTTCTCCCTGGCAAAAAAAGATGTCATTGCAGGGAACGAATTGTTGAAGTATCCCTCGAGCAGTCCGAAAAGCTGGTGCTTTGAATACTCACTCTTAGAGACGAGCGGATAATAGAGGAACACATTGGCATATGCCTTGTGATCAACATATCCTTTCTTCTCCAGGACCTTCAGCACTGTGGAGATTGTGTTCCTCGCAGGCTTCGGATCATTAAATTTTCCCCTGATATCCTTCACCACACCCTCTTCCAGATCCCATAAAATCTGCATTATCTGCTCTTCCGCCTTAGTCAGTTGCATAAGTTGCTTTTTAAATAATACCACATCAATGCCCTCTGCAGGTCATTACTTTTCTATCAATCCTTCACTACAAATATACGACTATATTTATAGACGCACAAGTTTATATGACTTTTTTCGTCTATATTTATAGTTATTATTTTTTATGTGATTGTATTATAGTGCATTACTGCTGTCTGAGAACTCTCTGGATAATGGAGAAAGGCCACTTTTCAGCAATCCGAAACTCCGCGAAGAAAGAAAAGGAACATCAGAAATCTGCTGGAAAACAATATTTTCCCGGGACCGGCATGGTAATTTTGTTGTAATTTCAGAGTTGAGTCATAAAAGCATACTGCCAAAACGCCATATATTCAGGAATAGTAACTTCAGGTTAATAATTTGATATGAAAAATTGTCTTATTGCTCTGCTAGTTTTTTTTATCCCCGGCGCACTGATTTCACAGGAGGGATTTAAAGAAGGTTACGTGCTGTTAACACAGCAGGACACCCTTTACGGCCTGATTGAAAATAACAACGGTTATGAAAACTCAACAGCCTGCAACTACAGGAGAAGCAGTAATGAAACGATCAGACGTTACAGTCCGGATGAAATTTTTGGTTATTACTTCAGTGAGGGTAAATATTATGTTTCAAAAGAATATGAAAACCGGAGACAATTTTTTGAATTCCTGGTAGATGGCAGATTAAGTGTCTATCTGAAACAGGAGAGGGACCTGAGTAATCATTTCTATATTGAAAGAGACACTTTGCCGTTCAGGGAGCTTACCTATAAATCAGGAATAACAGTTGATGATGACGGGATCCAGCGGATTTCAGCATCCAAAACACATAACCTTCTCCTGGCCTACTACACTAGTGACTATCCGCAACTGAAGCAGGCTGCGATGGGTATGGAAAAACCGAAAAACTCATCCCTGATAAGGTTCGCCAGAGAGTATCATAATGCGACATGTATTGACGGACCATGCCTGATTTATGAAAAGAAGGGCAAAACCATCCTGGAACTCGAAATTCTCGCCGGGGTCAGTTATATATTCAGGGACACGACCGGTTATATCCCGGAAAAATCTTTTGGGTCAGGGGCCCTGATGCTGAATGTGATGGTGCCCAAGATCAGTGAGTCAATTTATTTTGGGTTGGGGCTGGGGTACTATATGTATCCTGAACATATTTTACTGGAAAAAGAATTTCTCTATACTCACTTCGCCGACTCAATTTTCAATTGGGTTTATGAAACCAGGTTTCGGCCCTCTGTTCAAATACCCTTTACAGTATTCTATAATAACCATCGCCCCGGCATATCACCCATACTGGGACTAAGCACAAATCTTCTGTATGCTTTTGATTTTAAAGCTTTTGCCGGGTTAAACTTCCAGAGAAGTTTGCTCTCTGTTAAGCTTCTAGGTGAATACGGGATGTTCCCGACAGTAAGTGCCAGGGTCAAAACCGCAGGAATAAAAATGAGCGTTTCCTGGTTGCTGAAATAGAAGTTAATATGCAGTAGTGGAAGGAAATAAGAATTGACAGACAGAGGTTCAGACTGCATGACCGCATGACCTTCAGGCTCTCGGATTGAGGATTCGCCAGAGGCGAGTCCGAAATCCCGCATCCGCCGGATGGCGGATCGGGACCCTCAGACCTTAAAACGTATCGAGAAGCTTAAGCAACTTATCCTTCTCTGTTTGCCCCTCAGTCTTTTTCAGCAGCTCAGAGAGCCATGCACCGTACATAGGGTTTGGCAGCACAATATACCTTGTGCCAAAGAGCCGGCGGTCGGCATCAACAGCCGCAAAGCCATTGTCAGAACCCCGTTTCTCGTAGATGCCGCTATGGTCGGCAAGATTGTCTCCAACGAGGAGCATAATCTCATAATCCTTTTCAATTATTGCCCGTCGCTCCACCTTTGAGGAGGCTGTCTCCTTAAGCAGCATGTGTGCGCTGTCGGCATTGGCAAATCCAAGAGCGGCCATATTTTTAATAGTCGGCCCCATCTCCTGAACCGTCCTGTTGGATACATAAAATACCTCTGCTCCAAGCGAGTCGGCATACTGTGTGAACTCCACCGCACCCGGCAGAGGTTCTGCCTGCGCCAGTTCCACCCAACGGAACCAGTCATCATTATTGAACTCCTTTTTCTCAAGCACCTGCCAACCCTGGAACGGACTGTTGTCAAGGAGAGTCTCGTCGATGTCCAGCACTACCGCTGCCGGTTTCGTCCGGCCTGCCCAGGCCATGTTTTCAGCGAGAGCGATCTCTGCACTGCGGAAGCACTGGTAGAATAGGGCACGCATCTCGGCTGATTTCCGGAACCACAGCGTGGCCAGTATCAGATGATCCTGATCCTCTCCGGCTGCCTGTGAGGAGGATTCATCAGCAGAAAGAACCTTTGCATCCCTGCCGGGGAGTCCGGTGCGATCCTCAGCCGGAGGGGTGGCATGCCTTGTCGTGGCGCAAGAGGCCAGCATTATAATTACCGTAACAATAATGAGCTTTTTCATCCGTTTTTATTCTGTTGAAAATAAACTAATTGTCTAAAACCGGTCCATTTTGTTTGTTATTGCCTAAGTAACAAATAATTGGCCGATGCCGTTTATATTGTTTGAAAGATTTTTAACTTTAACCGTACCATACCAAAACGTAATCTGCAATGTCAACCTTAAAGCTGATGCTGGGGATGATCCCCTCAACCTCCAAAATTGAACAGGAAGAGAAAGCCCTGATTGCCGAGTATGAGAAGATGATCGCCTTTGCGGGCTCAGAAGCACTGGCAAAATACACCCGGCTTCATGAAAGCGTCAACTCTGCCGGTTTCAAACAGAAGAGAAGGGAGCTGGAATCGCTTTCATACAGTGGCTCGGAGGAGCATACAAGGGAGACTGAGTTTCTGAGTCTCAAGAAAGCCAGGGATATTATTTCCTACTTCAAAACAGAGGGGAGCGCCCTGCTGAAAAACTTCACCTCGCTCGACGGTTCCGCCAGGATAAAGGAGATCGAGGACCTGAAGCTGTTCGTTCAATCTCCTGAGTTCAAACAAAAGGAGAGAATGAAACCAGTGACGTTCAAAGATACCGAGGAATATGGCAAATGGCTTGAATTCAAGAAGCTGAAAGGTGACAGCGAGGTTAAAAAGAACCTGAATCCCGAGAAGGTGAAGAGGTTCTCCGAGCTGCAGGCCCTGGTGACCTCCTCGGCCTTTTTGCTGAAGAAAAACATGAAGCCCGTCACATTCAGGGACACCCCCGAGTATCAGAAGCTTCAGGAGCTCAAAACCAGAAGCAGCGCTTCAGACATTGTATCTTACTATAAGTTTAGAAATTCAAAGGAATATCACAATTACACCGGAGTAAAGGATTCTGCCCGTCTGAAGAGATTCCACGAGCTTCAGGATTACCTGAAATCGAAGGAGTTTACGGAGAGGAAGGAGTACCTGCTTGATAAGAAAAGGTTCGAAAAGTCTGATATGTTCAAGGAGCTGAAGGAGTATGAGACGCTTAAAAACTCCCCAGACATCAAGTGGTATTTCAGCATTAAGGACTCGAACAAATTCGATATCCTGAAAAACAGGAAGCTCACGTTCAGTGAGGAATTTGACGATGCCACCCCGGACAGCAGGAAATGGCTTAACAAGTATTACTGGGGAGAGAAACTCCTGCACGACAGTTACAGCATTGCAACTGACCTTCATTGCTATACACCGTCGGATAACCTCGAGGTCAGGCACAGCGTGCTTCGCATCATAACAAAGCCGCAGAAGACAAACGGCAAAGTTTGGGATCCCGCCAAGGGCTTTTTTACAAAAGAATTCGGTTTTACTTCCGGTATAATCAACACCGGCGCCTCATTCAGGCAGAAGTACGGAACCTTCACTGCGAAGATCAAACTCTCGGATCCAACAGTACGCAATGCCTTCTGGCTGATAGGAGACCGTATAACACCTCATGTTGACGTCTGCAGATCGGGCCACGGGAAAGTCTGGATTGATCTCTTCACCTCTCCGGGAGGTCACTATAAAAAGAGTCTCGGATCAAGGTACCTGTCTGATTTTTATATCTATACCCTTGAGTGGACACCAAACGCACTTGTCTGGAAGATCAACGGGGTGGAGGTGATGCGTCAGACAACCGGTGTACCACAGGAGCCAATGTATATAAACTTTGCCGGTGGTGTGGACAAGCCCATCGGAGGGATCTCCTCAATGGAGGTTGACTGGGTAAGAGTTTACGAATAGAAACAGGGCAGATTGCCTTATCAAAAAGGGGCCGCCCGGCAGACACATTCCAGGTGTTTACCGGCGGCTTTCTGTTTCCGGCGGATTATCAGCCGGTGCTTTTCAGGTATTTTTTTTCCGGATCTGTAACATTTGCCTTCCTGAAGCCGTCTTTATGGTGTCAGTGCATTGACCTGAATGACCGTAAAAGAGTACAATAACGCCGTCAGGGAGTTCGGAGACCATGTCTACCGGTTCATCTTCCGCAGCATAAAGGACAGCCACAGGGCTGACGATATAGTGCAGGACACCTACGAAAAACTGTGGAGGTGTGTCACTGAGATCGAATATGCCGCTGTCAGGTCATGGCTCTTCTCAACAGCCTACAACAGGATGATTGACGTGATAAGGAAAGATTCCAGGCTGGTTGATGTGGAGTATTATGATGACAGCTCACTTTACGCGGAGGAGAACGGCAGCGACCTGAACGAGGTTCTTCACAGGGCCCTGGAAAAACTTCCGGCCGTTCAGCGGTCAGTCATACTTCTGCGCGACTATGAAGGATACAACTACAAGGAGATTGGTGAGATAGCCGGATTATCGGAGGCACAGGTCAAGACCTACATTTTCAGGGGACGAGTGGCTCTCAGAAACTACCTGGTAAAGACATCTGTATGGCAATGAATGAAGATTCCGAATTCCCGCGTCTGACACCTCCTGAAGAGAGGATGCCATCTGGCAGCAGGCTTTTCCGCAGGGCAGAGGAGCTTACAGATGATCAGTTTGACCATCTTGCTGCTGCATGGGCCGATGGTGCTCTTTCCGGTGATGCACTCGCAGAACTGGAATCTGTGATTATTGCCGATGACCTCAGAAGGGTTCGCGCCGGGAGCTTCAGGAGCATTCGTCTTGCGCCTGTTAATGAAGCCTGGCCGGGCATGCGCAAAGCGATCAGGCCATCACCTGTGCTGGCGGCATTTCGCCGGAATGTCATTCCCGCTCTGCTGGCAGCGGCAGCCATGATAGTCATTATCATATCCGGTCCGGCCGGGGCAAAACTGAAAATGACAAATCCCGGAGACCTGACCGCTGCAAAAGGAATGAGAGTCGCAGAGATTCAGGCATCATCTCCGGTAATTGCTGCTCCAGAGTCGTCTGTGACCCGGGAAGGGACTGCCGTGATATCAGCGGTGACACAATCCAGGCCTGGCACTGCTTATGTCAATGCAGTGCCGCGGGAAGCGAAAGCTGCGGCTTCATCGGTGAATCCGGCCATGACGGGGGCAACTGCAGGTATGAATTCCGCAGTTGCAGAACACACGACTGAACCGGCTGAGACAGATCTCATTGTACGGGCTGAGCCACTGGCGATTGCACAGAACCATGCGGAAGTTTCAGCAGTAGCCCGGGCAATTTACCCCTCCCTGACCCCGGTAAACATGAGGGACGTTCCTCCGGCAAGGATGATGCCGGAAGAAAAAAACTGGATGCTTCGCAGTATTTCCTTCCTTGCAAGTGCGGTTACAGGAAAAGAGAAGCAGATTGACGGCTATGTGATTGCCAGCGGTTGCATAACAGGAATAAACACAATCTTCGGTTGGGACATGGAACTTGAACAGGTCAGCAACAAAGGGGGAGAGCCTGTTGCTGTCAGCTTCAGCTCTTCACTCATTTCATTCACCAGGCCGGTGAACAAAACTTCACCCTGATTGTAACTTTCCGGCATCCCTGTACGTCCCGGTAATAAACAACAAATAATTTTTAGCCATGAAAAGAATAGTGATCACATCAGTACTTATCGTTGCCTGCCTCCTGCCGTCACTGGCACAGGAGAAGGAACAGAAGCTCAAGGAGCTTGAAAAGCTTGAGGAACAGGCAGAAGAAGTCACCCCACCCGATACCCTGGCAGTGACAGAGGAAGAGGCAGACACTCTGTTTGAAGAGGTGTGGGATGATACCGCCAGGGTGAAGATCGGAGACATAGTAACAGTTGAAGAGACAGAAGACGAAACTGTAATCCGGATCGGCAAAAAGTCAGTGAAAATATTTGAAGACGAAGAAGATTTCGAAGTCGACATCTTCGAGGAAGAATATGAGGAGAGTGATGATCCTGCCGAAAGACGCAAAAGTTTTGACGGACATCTCGGAGGCATTGAATTCGGATACAACAATTTCACTACCGGAAAATGGCTGAGAAATGAGACTCCCGTGGAAGGCTGGCTGGACCTGAACACGGCCAAATCGACCAGCTTCAACATTGTCGCACCTCCTGTAAACCTCGGTTTTACCCGCCATTTCGGGCTTGTGACGGCCCTGGGAATCAACTTCAACAACTACAGGTTTGACGGCAACAACACGATAGTTGTCGACGGAGAAGGAATAATCACTCCCTCCTTTCCTGCTGATCCGGTAAGGTATGACAAAAGCAAACTGGCAACAGTCTATGGCATATTGCCGGTAATGCTTGAAGTTCAGATTCCCGTCTCGTACAGCAGCACAATCAACCTGGGGGCAGGGGTAATAGGAGCAGCGAAGCTCGGATCACACACCAAGGTTGTCTATCACAATGACGGGAAGCAGAAGGACAAGAACCGTGACGACTTCAATCTCAACGTTCTGAGGTACGGAGTAACTGCCCGTGCCGGGTACGAGATGATCCAGGTATACGGCACCTGCTGGCTCTCACCAATGTTCGAGAAGGGAAAGGGTCCCGAACTCTATCCGTTCGAGATTGGGCTGGCGCTTACAATCAACGACTAAAAGACCGGGAGGACTGTTATACGGGGAGAGGGCATTTGCACAGATGCCCTCTCTCTTTTTTAGTTATATTTGAGCCGTTGAAACAGAGAGCAGTGCGCCGGCATACCGGCCCTGCAGAACCAGAAAAAATTAAAAGCAATGAGACTACTTCTGATCAGCAATTCAACCAATGCCGGTGAGGCATATCTTGATTATCCCAAGCACAATATCCGGGAATTCCTTGGCAGCAAAAAGGTGAAGGCATTATTCATCCCCTACGCAGCAGTGACATTCTCATATGATGATTACGAGGCCAAAGTCAGAGCACGCTTCAACGAGGTCGGACATGACGTTGTCTCAATCCACCGTTTCAGTGACCCGGTAAAGGCAATCCTTGAAGCTCCGGCAATTGTTGTCGGCGGCGGAAACACCTGGATGCTGCTGAAGTGTCTGAGAGACAACAAGCTGATTGCACCGGTCAGGAAGAAGGTACTGTCAGGAACACCCTATATAGGCTGGAGTGCCGGATCAAATGTGACCTGCCCTACCATAATGACAACTAATGACATGCCTGTAACAGCCCCTTCATCCTTCAGGGCTTTCGGGCTGATCCCCTTCCAGATAAACCCTCATTACCTCGACGCCAATCCCGCAGGTCATGCGGGAGAAACGCGTGAGCAAAGGATCCAGGAGTTCATTGAGGTCAACAGGGAAATCTTCGTGGCGGGGCTTCGCGAAGGCACAATGTTCCTTCTCGAGGGGAGGAATCTCTCCCTCATCGGACCGCGCAACTGCCGGATATTCAGGTACGGCACCGAACCGGTGGAGCTGAAACCGGGAGGTGATCTCTCCTTCCTGCTTAAAAAGGGCAAAAAGTAAACTACCACGCCTTACGGGGCAATGAGACTGGTAAAGAAAATAGCGTTGATTACCGGTGGCCTGCTGCTGCTGGTCATACTGCTGCCCGGACTCTATGCCGTCATGAGGCAGGAGAAGGTCACTGCAGCCATTATCCGGAAAGTAAATGAAAGTGTCGATACCAGGATCTCTTACGGCGGAGTGCGTCTTACAATCTTTGAATCATTTCCAAACATCACGGTAAGATTCAGCGACCTGCTTGTTGAACCGTCGCCATTCTACGATAAAACACAGTTCAGGCAGGAGGATACCGATACACTTCTTTTTACCTCATCTCTTTCGCTCACAGTGTCTATGCCCTCGCTGCTTACAGGAACAGTTGCAGTGAAATCAATCACTGCAAGGGACGGTGAAGTGAACCTGCTGACCGACAGGAGAGGTGACATCAATTTCAGGGTCATCCCGGACAAGAAGGGGGACGGAAAGAATGTGAGGCTCAAGAACATCAGCGCGGTCAATATAAGGGCTGTCTATAATGATCACAGCTCTGATATGCGGATATCAGGAACCGTCGGAGAGGCAACCCTTGGAGGGGAACTCTTCCGGACCGGAATCTACCTGAATACAATACTGAATGCTCAGATAGACAGCCTGAGTCTTAACGGCAATACAATCCGGGGCTTCCCGGTTGAAGCCGGGGTCAAACTCCGGAAATCGGCCAGCTCACTGTCGGTTGCCAGGGGCTCCCTCACGGTGGCTGATCTGAGGTTTGACATCAGCGGAAACATAAACTATTCGGCTTCGACTCTCAATCTCGCCATTGACGGACGGAAGATCAGCATTGCATCACTGATATCCCGTCTCCCTGAAAAATGGAAAAACTATACCGGTACCTTTTCCCCGGCCGGGATACTTGATATTAAGTGCAGTATAACAGGACCTTACGGTGAAGCAGGTAAACCTCATATTGAGCTGGGTTACGGCCTGACAAACGGGAAGATGAGTCATTCAGCCACGGGATTCAAGGTGAACAACCTGGAGTTCAGGGGTGAAATCAGCAACGGAGACCACAATTCGGCCGAAACTTTCCGGGTTACGGTTGATAACCTCAGTGCCCAGTACGGTTCAGCCTCTGTAAAGGGTTCATTCATGCTGAACAATCTCAGG
Source organism: Bacteroidota bacterium (assembly GCA_023430725.1). Taxonomy (GTDB): domain Bacteria; phylum Bacteroidota; class Bacteroidia; order Bacteroidales; family VadinHA17; genus SR-FBR-E99. Next base: position 10,480 of record JAEYZD010000199.1, read on the forward strand.
AGGCCGCACATAACCCTGGCCCTCAGCGGTGATCTCGATTTTGATGACCTGAGCCGGATCTTCAGGTCAGGTTACATCAGGGACCAGACCGGCCTCGTCTCCGGGAGCATCCGGATGGCCGGAACGGTACCGGACAGCATCGGCATAGCATCGGCTCTTCCCTATCTCAAACCTGAAGTTTCACTCTTGTTTCGGGAGTTCGGGGCTACTGTTGCTGACCGGGCATTCTCATTCTCAGGGGTTAACGGAGCGCTCAGCATAAACAATGACCTCGTTGCAGAAAACCTGTCGCTGACAATCAGAGACCAGCGCTTCACCCTTAATACAGTAATGAAGAACTTTATCCCGTGGCTTGCCGGCAGCAGTGTACAGCCGATGATTACGGGCGATATACATGCTGACAGGCTGGTAACCTCATCCTTCGCACGTGAGAAAGAGAAGAAGAGCGATATTGATACCCTGGGCAGTGAACGCAAACAGGCGGACCTGTTTCCGGAAGAGATCACCGCAAATATCAGGTTGAGGGCTGATAGCCTTATTGTCAATAAGTTCCGGGCTTCAAACTTTACTGCCAGGCTGATCTACAAACCATATGTAATAACATTTGAGGAGGCCAGAGCCGAAGGACTTGACGGATTCATCGCCGGCGAATTCATGCTGGGGCGGCAGAAGGAGGGAGGATATATCTCCAGGGTCCGGCTGGATGTGAATGAAATTGACATCAACAAGGCCTTCACTGCCTTTGACAACTTCGGACAGGACTTCATTGTAAGCGATAACCTTCAGGGCAGGCTCACCGGCAATGTGACAGTCCTCTCTCCTCATGACGGCAACTACAGGATTATGCGCAAGGCCATCGCTGGAGAGGCTCACCTGGTCATCAGCGAAGGAAAACTTATCAGCTTCGCCCCTGCGGAGAGCCTCTCCTCATACCTTGACATGAGTGAACTCAAAAACATCAGCTTCTCGAGGCTGGAAAATGATCTGTTCATTAACAACGGCACGGTTTCAATACCCAAGATGCTGATAAACTCGTCGGCGGTCAATTTCACTGTTTACGGCACCCACGGCTTTGACGGAGACTACGCATATCATGTACGGCTCCTGCTCTCGGAGGTCATGAGCCGCAAGGCCAGGGAACGCAACAGGGATGTCAGCTCCTTCGGACAGGTGAAGGTGGACGGCAGTGGAAAGGCTACAGTGCCGCTAAAGATAGAATGTATAAACGGCAAGACAGATGTCAGTTATGATTTCGGTCAGGCTCAGGAAAACATAAAGAGTGACATAGCCGTCGAGAAGCAGACGCTGAAGGGAATACTCAACGAGGAGTACGGCTGGTATGAGACTGACACCGCCCGTATCAGGCCGGCGGAGAGCAAGCCGAGGTTCAGTGTCACCTGGGAGGAAGGCAAGGAGCAGACGGAGGTAACTGAGACCCCACGGGAAGAGGTAAAGGAGAGCCCGATAAGGATCCTTCTCAAAAAGAAAAAATAGCCAATGGACATTTACCGAAAACGACTCCTATGGAAGGTGCTCCTGCTCATCTTTGCCGTTGTAATAGGCCTGGGTTCGCTCTTTTACACACATGATCTTGTTGACCGCCTCAAGGAGGAAGAGCGAAAGAAAGCCGAGCAGTGGGCTGAGGCTACACGGAGACTTGTGACATCGGATGACTTTGAGTTCCTGTTCCGGATTATAGAGGACAACACCACGGTTCCTGTAATTCTTATTGACGAGGAGGAGAGCATCCTGTCTCACAGGAATCTCCCGCCCGCACTTGCCACTGACACCCTTGCGCTGGTCCGTGAGCTGAAGCGGATGGCGAAGAGGAACGAACCGATCTTCATAGAGTTACCCAACGGAATTGTAAACCACCTTTATTACCGTGAGAGCACACTGCTGCGGCAGTTGCGGATTTATCCCTACGTTCAGATTGCGGTTATTCTGCTCTTCATACTCGTAGCCTATGTGGCATTCAGCGCTTCGCGCATGGCGGAACAGAACCAGGTATGGGTGGGTCTCTCAAGGGAGACCGCTCATCAGCTTGGAACACCGACATCCTCATTGTCAGCCTGGAGTGAGATAATCAGCAGCCGGTATCCGGGTACGGACATTGCCGAGGAGTTGTCGGCTGACGTTGAGCGGCTCAGCCGCGTGGCGGAGCGGTTTTCCCTCATAGGTTCGAAACCGAAACTGCTGTCTGACAACCTTCCCTCCCTGGCGGAAGATGCTGCTGCCTACCTGAGAAAAAGGATAGCCTCAACAATTGATCTCAGGGTCAGAAATGAAACCGCGGGATGTACATCCATCCCCTTTAATCCCATCCTGCTGGGATGGGTCATAGAGAACCTTGTAAAAAATTCTGCCGATGCAATGAAAGGCAGCGGAGAGATTACAATCAGGCTTACTGAAAGCGCCACCGAAGCTTACGTAGACGTGGAAGACACAGGGAAAGGGATTCCGAGAAAGGATTTCAAAACGATTTTCAAACCCGGTTATACAACCAGGGAGCGAGGCTGGGGCCTTGGCCTTTCTCTTTCCAAGAGGATTGTTGAAGAGTACCATAAGGGAAAGATATTTGTGCTTCGTTCGGAGCCCGGTCACGGAAGCTGCATGCGGATAATACTTAAGAAAGGGAAGTGACAGCCCCTTAACACGATGAATAGAAACGACATAGAGATAATGGCGCCTGCCGGATCTTGGGAGTCATTGCATGCAGCCATAAAGGGCGGAGCAGACTCGGTCTATTTCGGTGTGGAGAAGCTGAACATGAGGGCCCGCTCCTCGCATAACTTTACAACTGCGGATCTTCCTGAAATAGTTGCCTTATGCAGGGCAAACGGGCTTAAGAGTTATCTCACCCTTAACATTGTTGTGTTTGATGATGAGATAAGCGAGATGAAGGAGGTGCTTGCCGCCGCAGCTGCAGCAGGAATTACTGCCGTCATAGCTACGGACCAGGCCGCCATAATCGCTGCCCGCGATGCCGGCATCGAGGTTCACCTCTCCACTCAGCTGAATATTTCAAACTCCGGGGCGGTCAGGTTTTATTCGGAATGGGCCGATGTGGTGGTTCTCTCACGTGAACTTAACCTGCATCAGGTTAAAATAATACACGATTTGATCATAAGTGATGATATACGTGGTCCGGGGGGAGAACTCATAAAGCTTGAGATGTTCGTTCACGGTGCGTTGTGCATGGCAGTGTCTGGAAAATGCTATTTAAGCCTGCATGAGTACAACGCCTCCGCTAACAGGGGAAACTGCTACCAGACCTGCCGCAGGGGTTACACTGTCAGAGACCGGGAGACAGGTTATGAGCTCGATATTGACAACCAGTATATCATGTCACCGAAAGATCTCTGCACAATCGGATTCCTTGACCAGCTGATCGGCGCCGGAGCAAGGGTGCTGAAGATTGAAGGCAGGGCCAGGCCTCCCGAGTATGTTGAAACCGTTGTCAGATGCTACGGCGAAGCTGCGGCAGCTGTTTCCGGCGGCACATTCGGGAAGGAGAAGGTTGACGGATGGATGAGAGAGCTGCAGACAGTATTCAATCGAGGATTCTGGGACGGGTACTACCTCGGGCAGAGACTTGGAGAGTGGACCGCGTCATACGGTTCCTCGGCCACCAGGCGTAAGGTGCTGGTCGGAAAGGTAACAAACTACTTTTCAAAGCTGGGGGTAGCGGAGATAAACCTTGAGACAGGCGCTGTCACAGTTGGAGACGAACTCCTGATAACTGGTCCCACCACGGGTATTGTACGGCATACTGTTAAGGAGCTCAGGGACGGGAACGAAAAGGATGCCCTCACAGTAGCCAGGGGAGAGTTATGTTCCGTAAGGTTAAGTGAGACAGTGAGACGGTCTGACAAGGTTTTCAGGTGGGTGGAAGCCTCCGATGCCGTGAAGGGTTAGTATTATCTCAGATCCCTGGCTGCCTGCATCACAAGGGCAGCATTTACAGCCACATCATCTGTTTCAGTGTTGATGTATGTAACCTGTCCTTCAGGCCTCTTTGACAGGCCATAATGATATGCCTTATCATAGTACTCCAGCGTTATTCTGACAGCTGTCGGGTAATCTCCGTTTCGCAGCGCCTCAACTGCTTCCCGGGTCCTGTCACCGCCAAGTCTCTTTGAGATCTTCAGTACTGATGCCATTATCTCCTCTGCCGGGAAGGTGGTGTATTCCTCCAGCAGCCTGGGCATGCGGGTTTCGATGCTCATCATCAGGGCAATGACCGGTGCGGCCTGCATCCTGTGTGAAAAGCTGTCGGGCATAAAGACAGTTCCGATGTTGCGGCTCTCATCCTCAAGCCATACGGGTTCATCCTCGCGCATTGATGCCAGATCATCATATAGAAGGTTCGCGAAGTGTTCTGAGGTGGGCTGCGGAGCCTGGCCCAGTGCACCGAATGCTGATCCCCTGTGTGAGGCAAGCCCTTCGAGATCTGTCACCTGATTTCCGGCACTCTTCATGTACCTGAGTATTTCGGTTTTGCCACTGCCGGTCAGTCCTCCCAGTATGATAAATTTCCTCTCCCTGCCCAGGTCGCTGAGTATGTGATTCCTGTAAGCCTTGTATCCGCCCTCGAGCAGTGCTGAATCCAGGCCTCCCCGGGAAAAGAGCCATGCCATGGCCTCCGAGCGCATCCCTCCACGCCAGCAGTGTACAAGGAGCTTTCCTGCGGAAGAAACATTCAGTGCCTTGCGCAGTTTGTCAGACATATGGGGAGCGGCAAGATCAATGCCACGGAGGACTGCTGCTGTATTGCCCTCCTTTTTGTATAAAGTACCCACGTCTGCTCTCTGCTCATCATCAAACAGGGGGATGTTGACAGCCCCTGGGATATGACCTGTGGCAAACTCCCCGGGAGATCGCACATCCACAACAGGGGTGGCTTTCCTGAGTTCAAGGAATTCTTCAGCGGTAAGTTTCCGGGCGACGAAGGCCATCTATTCTGCAGGCTTGTGATAACGGTCAATTACTCTCCTCAGATCTTCAACCGTGACCGGTTTGGCAAGCAGTTCCTTCATTCCGGTTTTCTCGGCCCTCAGCCTGGTCTCGGGCATGTTATCGGCAGAGAGTGCTATTATCTGCGTGTTCCGGTCAAATCCGAGGATGGTACGGGCAGCTTCAAAACCGTCTATTTCAGGCATGATGAGATCCATCAGAATCAGGTCGTAGGACTTCTCGCGGGCCATCTCAACAGCCTCGGCAGCACCGGCGGCAAATTCCGCCTGCACCCCGAGCACCTTCAGGAGCGAGCCCACAACTTTCCGGTTGAGATAGTTGTCGTCCACAACGAGGATAACCGGAACATCCGATTTGTCTGAATTGAGCCTGGCAGAGTGCGCCCTGAGTGACGGGAAGTGTTCCCTGAGCACCTTTATCAGATCTTCTGCTGCGAATGGTTTGACAAGGAGATGGTCAATACCCAGGTCTACGCATCTTGCATAATGCCCTTTCGGATCCCTTGATGTGAACATCAGGACAACATGTTCCGAGGTCATGCCCGCATCCAGCAGTGCCTTTGCAGGTCCAAAGCCGTCTGCTTCGGGCTCGTCAAAGATTACAAGCAGGGAATATCTGCCATTCCCGCTCTTCAGGCTGGTCATTATCTGGGAGGTCGTATGCTTCTGGAAACTGGTAACCGAGACGGGCAGTCCCACCCGGTGCATGATGCTCAGGAAATCGTCGTCCCGGCCCTGCGTTCCTGTGATGACAAGGGTCCGGATTTCTGCCGGATCAGTGATGCTGCTCAGTTCAATCTTCTTGGAGATCTTCTCATTGAGATGCACGTTGACTGTAAAGGTAACCTTCAGCCCTTTTTCACGACCGGAGGCATCCTTTCCTGCAGGGCTCTCGGCGGTAAGCTCTCCCCCCATCAGTTCTGTCAGCTGCCTGGCAAGAACCGGTCCAAGTTTAAGGTCTTCAGCCCATTCGGTGCGCTCACTTAAAGTGGTTATGTAGTCACCGAACAGCTTCTTGATCTCAGCCCTGGTATATGTGTTTCCTGTATCTGAGAGGGTAAATTCAAGGGTGAACCTGTTACCTTCCGAGTTTCTGACCCGGCAATCAAGTCTAATCTCCCCGGCCTGGGTTCCTGCGACGGAATTGCTCATCAGGTTGGTGATCACCTGTCTAAGCCTGTAAGGATCACCTATAAGGTTCTCCGGCACTGTCTCGTCAATCAGGGATTCAAACCTTACCGGAATTTCGGGGTTCTGGCGCCTGACCAGGTTCATGCTGTAGGCAACCTCCTCCCTGAGCCTGAAGGGTATCTCATCAAGGATCATCTTGCCGGTTTCAACCTTTGAAACATCAAAGATATCATTGATGATGCCGAGCAGCAGATCAGCAGATCTCCGGAGTAACCGGGCCACCTCTTTTGACTCCTCAGGAAGGTCTGACCTGTTGAGCATTTCGGTCATCCCAAGGATGCCGTTAAGGGGTGTCCGTATCTCGAAGCTCATTCTGGCCAGGAGCTCTGACTTGGCAATATTTGCATCTGCCTCCTGCCGGCGGGCCAGCTCGAGTGAGGTTATGTCAATGAGCGAATCAAGAGTGCTGCTGCTTCCGGCCCAGTTAACGGGAATTGAGCTGATGAACAGTATTTTGTCTCCTCCGGTCACAGGAATTTTAACAACCCTCCCCTGGCTGAATTTGCCTGAGATGTCACTTATATATTCATTGCGCGACAGGTCAGGCATGAGCTTGCCGGTCATCTCCGACTCGCTTTCAAATGAGAAGTGAGATGCGGCCTGCCTGTTCACCCGGAGAATCTCCCTGGCTTCATTGTAGATAATGAAACCCACAGGCATCTGGTCAAGAATTGACAACAGGCCGGCTTCCGACGATTTCTTCTCTTCAAGCCGGAGCGACTGGTTTCTGATGAACCGGCGGAAGATGATGATTATAAACAGTATGGCGGCAAGCGTCATCAGTCCCAGGAGGAGTGTGTTTCTAACCAGGTACTTTTGGAAGAATTCGGTGGGAGCCGAAAACACAAGCCCGAAATCGAGGCCCATGATATTCACAGGGTAGTATGAGGAGAGAATTTCCTGGTCTCCTTCATCGCCGGTGACGGAGTGAGAAATCCTGCCTGAATTTCCCTGCTCAAGGGCTTCTGAGAGGTGATCGAGCCGGGAGTAGCTCACTTCACGGCCTAAGTTGTCAAACAGAACTGCCCCGGTGTCGTCAACCACCCATTGCCACTGGTAATCCTCCAGATTGTATTTTGAGAAAATGCCTGCGAAGTATTTCCTGAAGTCAATTGTTATTACCAGGTTTCCCAGCACCAGCCCATCCTTGAGCACCGGCAGGAAGTACCTGTACCTGTCGCGTTCAGGCTCCAGTTCTTCCGTCATGTGTATGACCGGTACCGTCTGTGCCCTGTATGTGCCGTCAAGCCACGAATTCCTCTCTTCGTCCTTGAAAAGGGTGTAAACATCGCCGTCTGTGTTGTAAAGCATAAGCCCGACAACTATCTCCTCATACCTGGAGTAATAAAGTTTCATCTTTTCCTTCGCCCGTAGATTGACATCAGGGTCTGAAAAGAAGAGGGTGATATCATCTGAGAAGTCGATCTCGGTAAGGTCACTGACAATGTACATACTTGTATTGTCAATGTCTGATCCGGCGATCATAACCTGCCTGTCAAGCAGCTTGTTGGAGTACTCCAGCTGGTTCCTGTAGAGACTGAGATAGAACAGCACCGTGATTATCATCAGCAGTGCAAATGCGGTGTATGCTGCCAGCGAGGTTTTTTTCATTCGGAGTATGTGCCGTAAGGATAACGCTTATCTGTACTTTTCATTGTCCTCCAGCAGCATGCTCAGGTAGCTTTTGTATCTCCATATTTCGATGCCGTTTCCGGCGACCGCATCGCGAACGGCGCATCCCGGTTCATCAAGATGGAGGCAGTTGTTGAACCTGCATTCTTTGGCGATTCTGAATATCTCGGGAAAAAAATGGTAGATCTCACGGCGGTCAAAATCGATCACCCCGAAACCTCTTATACCCGGGGTGTCAATCACATATCCGCCTCCAGGGAGGGGATGCATCTCCGGGAATGTTGTGATGTGCCGGCCCTGTTCATGGTAATCTGAAATCGATGCGGTCCTGAGCGAAAGGGACGGGTTGAGCCTGTTGAGAAGCGTGCTCTTCCCGACGCCCGAGTTGCCTGAGAGAAGCGTCGTCCTGTTCCGGAGCAGCTCTTCCAGATCATCCTGCTTATTGTCCTCAGTGGCTGATATCAGCATTACCCGGTAGCCAATCTTTTCATACACAGACCTTATCCGCTCAGCCTGTTCCATATCCGCGTCACCGTAAAGGTCAGTCTTGTTAATCACCAGTATGACAGGTATGCGGTAGGCCTCCGCAGTTGCAAGGAAGCGGTCAATGAACTCGACAGGCGTTGACGGCATCCTGACGGTCACAAGCAACAGAGCCTGGTCAATGTTTGCGGCTATCACCTGTGACTCCCGTGAAAGGTTTGATGCCTTGCGGATGATGTAGTTTCTGCGGGGAGAGAGAGCTGTTATAAGACTCTCTGCAGGATCAAAGGTCACATTGTCACCGACGGCGACGGGGTTGGTTGTCCGGACGCCGCTGACCCTGAAGCGTCCGCGGAGAACACACTCATGAATGTTCCCGGACTCATCCAGCACCCGGTAGCGGCTGCCGGTCGATTTTATGACAATACCCTTCAGCAATCCCATATATCTGCAGCAAAAATAAAAAAGTGATGCCTCGTTTTGCCGGACATCACTCTTTTTATTATCGGTTGAGATTCTCTTTTCAATACTCAGCGGCCATGAGGAAGAAGGGCTTCATCTCAAAGTTGGAGTAGTATGGCCTGAGCCTTTCAATATTGTAGTACTCGGAGACCTTGACGATTTTCTTGGATGAAGTAACAACGTCAATAGGCACGTTGTCATACCTGCCGTTCTTGAGCACCACCACCCTGCCGTGAATGCCCTTCATGATAAGGTCAAGTGCCAGGTTGCCGAACGCCATCGGAACTATCGAGTCAACAGCGTCAGGGTCACCGCCCCTGACCATATAGCCAAGCTTCTGGTTGATAATGTTGATTGTCTTGCCGTTGTTGAACTTCGCAGTGTGTTCCTTGATCTCCGCCGAGACAAGGTCTCCGATGCCTCCCAGTTTTGCATGTCCGTAAGCATCACGCTCGCTGTCCTGGAAAATCATGTCACCACCCTTATAGAGGGCCCCTTCTGAAACAAGTACTATCGAGTATTTGCTTGGGTTGGAGTTGCGGTCTTCGACGAGAAGCTTTGTAAGCTGTTCAATGTCAAACCTGTACTCCGGAATAACACAGCGGTTTGCAGCGCCGGCCATAGTCGGAAGCATAGCCGTGAAACCGGCATACCTTCCGAAGACCTCGAGAACCATTATACGCTCATGTGAGCCGGCAGAGGTACGGAGAGTGTTGGTCATCTGTATCGTGCGGGTGACACAGGTGCTGAAGCCAATGCAATAGTCCGTTCCGGGAACGTCATTATCCATCGTCTTGGGTATGGCCACAACCTTAACACCCTGTTTGTAAAGATGCACTCCGTAGCTGAGGGTATCATCCCCGCCTATCGGAATAAGAAAATCAATTCCCAGCCACTCGAGGTTCTTGATCACCTCCGGGGTAAGGTCATTTATCTCCTCCTTGTAGGTGTCCTTCAGATGGTCGGGTACTGCATTTTTAGCCACATGGCTCGGCCTCGTACGAGAGGTGTGAAGGAATGTTCCCCCGGTCCTTCCGGATTTGTTGACTATATCATCTGTAAGCACCTGAAAGCAGTTGCTGTTGTCAGCCTTGGCGTCCCTTACTATCTCGATGATACCACCCCATCCGCGTCTGAGGCCGATCACTTTATAGCCTTCCCTGTTGGCCCTGATTGTCACCGCCCTTATTGCGGGATTAAGCCCCGGGACATCCCCCCCGCCTGTCAGGATGCCAATCACTCCTTTGATTTTCTTCTGGTTTGCCATTTTAAATCCTTTATTTTTGAACAATTTGAATGCAGGCGGTAAAAGTAGAATATTTCAAAATCATATCAAAAAGGTAATTATTCACTGCTTAAATTTTTTAATATTTTTGGTAAAAAAGCGAATGAATAAAACAGACAGGGCAATCCGATACTTCAGGGAGGGCTACAGTTGCTCACAGGCTGTGCTTCTGGCATTTGCCGGCGAAGGCGGTGACGCGGCAAGGATGGCAGCTTCATTTGGCGGCGGAATGGGACGGATGCAGAAGACCTGCGGAGCGGTGACAGGAGCCTATGTCTGGTTCGGACTGGCCTACGGTGCTCCCGGCATTCCGGACGAGAGTGACAAAGCCAGGGTATATGACCGGGTAAGGGAGTTCAACAGGATCTTTACCGGAAGAAACGGCACCGACCAGTGTTCTGAACTGCTCGGCCAGAACCTTAACAGTCGCGAGGGGAAAGAACGTATCAGCACTCTTGGATTAACTGAAAAGGTTTGCGAGAAATGCATCCGCGACTCTGTTGAGATAATTGAATCACTTGAATAAGAGATGCATCGGGTAATAATTACCGGAGGATCCGGGCTGATTGGTTCACACCTGAGCACACTGCTCTCAGCTGAGGGCTGGCAGGTGGTTCACCTTACGCGAAGCGCGAATAAGAGTGGCCGGTATGAGTCCTACAGGTGGGATCCGGAAAGCGGGTACTGTGACAGCGGGGCTTTCCGGGACGGAGATGCAATCATACACCTTGCAGCATCAAACATAGGACAGGGAAGATGGACCGCGGCACGAAAAAGGGATATAATCCGCAGCCGGACTGTCACTGGAGAACTGCTGCATAAATCGACTGTGGGAACGGGAGTTCATCCATCGGTTTTTATAACCGCCTCAGGAGTAAATTATTACGGCTCCGGCCCTTCGGAGAGAATATACGTGGAGTCTGACCCTCCCGCAGGTGATTTCCTGGGTGAGACCTGCAGACTGTGGGAGGCTGCGGCAGACCCGTTTGCCGAGGCCGGAGTCAGGGTGGTCAGGATGCGGACTGCGGTGGTTCTGGCCCGTCACGGATCAGCTCTGAATAAAATGACCGCACCGGCCAGGGCAGGTTTGATTGTCAGACTGGGCAAGGGAGATCAGTATTTTCCATGGATACACATTGATGATCTCTCGGCCGTTTATCACAAGGCACTGACAGACACCGCCATGTCCGGTCCGTACAATGCCGTGGCTCCGCACCAGGTGACGCATGATATGCTGATGGGCGAGGTCGCACGCCAGAGAAGGTTGCCGGTGTTCCTTCCGCACGTTCCCGGCTGGCTGCTGCGTGCAGTCCTCGGGGAGATGGCTGTGGTACTTACGGAGGGAAGCCGTATCTCTTCTGACCGGCTTTCGGAAACCGGCTTCCGGTTCCGTTACCCTGATATCTCATCTGCACTAAGGGCTTGCTGAGGTTTCACCGGAACGTCATTAGACAACACCCCACCCCCCGTAGCGGGGCTATATCCTGCAACGGATAAAACGGGAATCAGGCAAAGGTTCAGTGCGGACTACCTGATTGTAAATTCCTTTTCCGGGAGAATGCCTGCCCTGGTTGTAATAACGGTGGCCGTACCGCCAAGCTCGCCGCTGCCGTATATCCTGATAACAAAGTGAACCTCGGCGGTGGCACCGCCGGGAGTGAAGCCGGCCGTTGCTGATATGTACTCAGGCCCGCGGCTCTCCTCGTCGGAATACATCATGCTTTCACGCCGGCGCGGGCCGGCAGCCGGCTCAATAACCTTGTATCGCGGCACACTGTCACCCCCGAGTTTAATTCTCACCTCATCGGGTTTTACAATCTTGACAAGATGGGCCTGGCTGAGGGCCGTGGGTAACTTGCCGGCATTCCTGAACCTGACGGTCAGGTCATAATCAGCTGAATCACCGCGGTGTTTCTTCACCATTTTAACGGTGAAATCTTCCCACTCCAGCCGTGGCAGATGTTTAATAAGCTCCAGGTTGAACAGCGCCTCGTTGGCGGCCCATGTCTCGAGATGGGCGGACGGAGGATTCTGGCTGAAGAATTTCGGATGAAAGCCTCCGGCCTCGACACTGTCATGGAGCGGATGGCTGACAGGCTTCCACTCATGGAAACCATCGCCGCTGTTTGCCTCCTCATCCCATGCAAGCATGTCAAGCTGATCCTTGTCTCCGTCTCCGTCATAATCCTTTGGCCTGCCCCCGTTCCATAGCTCGTCACCGTACCAGATGGCTCCGTAATACCAGTATCCGAAGTCGGGACCGTGACCGAACAGGGGCTGTCCGCTGCCATAATCATTATACACATCCCCTGCTTTTTCGTAGCCGGTTATCTTTCCTGCCAGGGCATCAAAATATTTGTACCATTTAAGGTCTTCCGGGTACATCCGTTCCTCCGAAGGTGATGTCGAGGGGGGTCTCAGATGCATAGGCACTGTGGTGTCCATGGAGTTGACAACATAGATATTCGGATGTGTCATCAGGAAAGTGAAGACAGCGCGGGTTTCCGGCTCACTCAGAGGGTATTCCCCTGCCCCTCGCTGAGTGAATCCCCGGCCTGTCAGCTCCCTTTCAGGCCTCCAGTTTTCGGGATAGTTACGGTGAAGGTCAAGACCGCCGATGCCGTCCTCATTTATGCGGCCGTCACCGTCATTATCCACCCCCTCGGCAGAACTTGCATAGATCCCTTCGCCGCGGGGAACACGTTTCATTATCCTTCCCGACGGATCAGCCGTGTCCGGCACCAGGGTGCCGTTTTTCCTGTCAGGCCACCGCAGGGTAAGAATGATTCCGTCACCGTCGATATCTTCGGGAGGATCCTCGTCATAAAGGCCGTCGTTGTCATTGTCATCAGGCCTGACGGTGCTTCGGTTGCTCTGGGCTGTGTTCAGGTACATTTCGTGACCGTCGGGATTGTTGACCGGTCGCAGATAGACCGTGAAATGATCAAGCAGGTCTGTTATTGCAGGGTCATTGCCATAACCGTCAATCAGATGCCTTGCCAGCCACAGGACCGACTCTGCGCTTGTGATCTCACCGCTGTGCCGGTTACCCTCAAAGAAGGCAGCCGGCTTGTCGGTATCCGTTCCGTTTTTTGTGCTGGTAAGGGTCATCTGCATTATTGGTCTCCCTTCATAGCTGCGGGCTATCTCATACAGCGAGACAATCTCAGGGTGCTCCGCGGCCCAGCGGGACATCCAGTGACATATGACCGCGTAGGTATGGTACCTGTCGAATGAGAGAGTGTCACCAGGAGTGTATTCAACCCCCGGATGCTGAACGCGCGGGAAGAAACTTATGCCGTGACGTGTACCGCCAACTGTATAATGTGATGTGTCAGACACGGATGGCGGTTGCTGGGCCTGTGCCTGGCCCGTCTGAAAGGATAAAAGAATACTGACGAGAATCAGTGTGCCGTGGAATTTTTTCATTTCGGAGGGTTAATTGCGTAAAAACGCAATCAAGATAATGAATTTGAATGTATGATCAGCCGCGTCTGGAGATCACTTCAAGCTTATTCATGTCGGTGATCTCAATCGTCCTTCCGTTGGCATTGATGATGCCGTCACGCCGAAACTCTGAAAATGTGCGTATTACGTTGGCTGAGCTCATGCTGATCAGATCGGCAATCTCCTTTCTGGAAACCGGCAGGTCAAATATTCTGGAGTGGTAAAGTTCCTTCGAAAAATAGAGCAGTACATATGCAATCCTCCCGGCAAGATTTCTCTTCCTGATCTCAAGACTGAGCGAGATTATGTTTTCAGATGTCCTGGAGAGCACTGATATGAGGTTCAGGGCAAATTTGCCGTTCTTCAGTATCAGCTCCCTGATCAGCTCTATCCTTATACAGCACACTATCGAATCTTCAAGAGCAGAGAGTGAATAACGGTACGTCTCCTCGTGAAAAATGTTTGTATTACTTACAAACTCGAATGGCCTGGTGATTGTTATGATCTGTTCCTCACCTTCTTCCGTAGTCTTGTAGAGCTTTACCAGCCCGGTCTTCAGGTACTTGAAATCACGAATGGGGTCACCCCCGAGATGTATGATCTCTCCCTTGGAAAAGGATTTCTCCTCTCGTGTTTCACATACCTTTTGTACATCAGCCTCGTCCAGGAAGGAAAAAGTTAGATTCCTCAGCTCACACGACATGCAGGAGCACTTTTTCTTCCGTGTGTTTGTGTCGATATTCATGTATTCTACAAATTTAGAACAATTAGTCAATAAATTCGTTCACCTTTCATAATTTTGAGTCGGGGCAATCATTGATCAGGATACTATGATCTACGGTACAGACTATCATGTTCACACAACATACAGTGACGGCAAGAGGGAGCCGGAGGCATATATTGAGGCAGCCCTTAAGCTGGGACTCAGGGAGATAGGGTTTTCAGACCATCTCAATCCGGCGGGGGGGCCACCCGAGTGGTGCATGCCTCACGACAGGCTGCCGAAATACGCAGAACATATTCTGAAGCTAAAAAACGAACATAAAGACATTGCGGTAAGACTGGGCCTGGAGATCGATTACCTTCCGGGAACGGAGAAGGTTACTGACAGTATAATCAATTCTTTCCCCTTTGACTATATAATCGGATCTGTTCATTACCTGGGGGATGAGACCGTGGATCTCGGCCCTGAATTCTACATTGGAAAGGATATCGATCTGATCTATGAGAATTACTTCAATATGGTCTGCGAGGCAGCCTCGACCGGCTTTTTCGACATTATGGGGCACCCTGACCTCGTCCGCATCCATCGTTACCGGCCGGAATCAGACATCACACACCTTTACAGCATGATGGCTTCAGCGTTCGAGATACATGATGTTGCCTTCGAACTGAACACAAACGGCCGGAACAAACCGCTGCGTGATTTCTATCCTGACAGCCGGTATCTGCAGATTTTTGCAGAGCACGGGGTACCTGTAACAGTAAACTCAGACGCACACTTTCCGGAGAGGGTGGGACAGTTTTTCAGTGAAGGATATGATCTGATCAAAAGGGCAGGATTCAGGGAAATGGCCGTTTTCTCAGGCCGTGAAAGATTCATGATACCCTTGCAGGGCAAATCCTGAGTTTCTCAGCCGTCAGCGAAAACACCTGGCCTGTCAGGTGGGTTCATCAGCCCCCGGTCAGAAGATGCTCTGTCAGTATCCTTATCCCGATAGCTGCGAGTATCAGGCCGCCGATAATCTCAACCCGTGAACCCAGACGGCTGCCGGCAGACTTGCCGATACGTATGGCTGTCATGGAAGCGATAAAGGTGACTGCCCCGATTATCACTCCGGCAGTCCAGATCTGCACTTTCAGGATGGCAAGGCTGATGCCTACCGCAAAAGCATCAATGCTTGTTCCCACAGCCATAGTCAGCAGCACGGACCAGCGGTTGATGTCAAGCGGAACTTTTTCCGCTCCGGCCTTCAATCCTTCAGATATCATCCGGACCCCGAGAAACATAAGAAGCAGGAAGGCAATCCAGTGGTCATATTTTTCGATGTAACCACTTACAGTTGAGCCGAGAAAATATCCAAGGACTGTCAGTCCGCCCTGGAACAGGGCAAGGATGAATGCAATCCTCATCGCATTGCGGAAACGGATCTTTGACTCTATGACGCCACAGGAGAGCGAGACGGCGAAGGTGTCGAAAGAGAGGCCAAGGGCTATTGCTGCAATTGTAATCAGGTCCATGTCTGACAGATGGCCGCAAAAATAGTAATAATTGCTATTTTTACCACCGGTTCGAGGTCATGAGAATTGTAGTACAGAGAGTAAGGCGGGCATCCGTTTCAATTGACGGCCGGCAGCATTCAGTGATTGGCAAGGGGCTGCTGGTGCTTGCAGGCATTGAGGATGCTGATACATCTGAAGATGTTGCATGGCTCGCCGCGAAGGTGACAAACCTGCGGCTCTTTGACGACAGCCAGGGGGTGATGAATCTTTCTCTCCTTGAAACAGGAGACGAAATCATGATAGTGAGCCAGTTTACTCTTCACGCATCTACTAGGAAGGGGAACAGACCTTCATATATCCGGGCGGCCCGGCCTGAGAAGGCAATACCACTTTACGAGGAATTTATTGCCCGGACAGGAGATCTCCTGGGCCGCCAGCCAGCTACGGGCCTATTCGGGGCCATGATGGATGTTGAGCTGGTGAATGACGGTCCGGTTACAATAATCATTGACAGCAGGAACAGGGAATGACTGAGAACGAACTCAAGAGATCTGTACTCACTGTTACGGCCTTTGCCTCCTTCCTGACGCCGTTCATGGGATCGTCGGTAAACCTTGCGCTCCCCTCCATTGGCGATGAGTTCAACCTCAATGCCGTCACCCTGAACTGGATAGTGAGC
The DNA here is from genome assembly GCA_023430725.1 of Bacteroidota bacterium. Classification (GTDB taxonomy): domain Bacteria; phylum Bacteroidota; class Bacteroidia; order Bacteroidales; family VadinHA17; genus SR-FBR-E99. The sequence continues at coordinate 26,858 of JAEYZD010000199.1, forward strand.
AGCTACATGCTTACCACCTCGATGCTTCTGCTGCCAGCCGGAAGAGCCGGAGACATCCTGGGCCGCAGAAAGATGTTCACGGCCGGGATGGTTGTCTTTACCCTCTCGATGATTCTTCTGACCTTCACCCCGGGCATACGCTGGCTCATAGGAGCCAGGATCCTTCAAGGCATAGGCGGGGCTATGATGTTCGGAACAAACATGGCAATACTTACCTCAGTATTCCCGCCCGGAGAAAGAGGCAGGGCAATGGGCATAAACGTGACTGCAGTCTATGCCGGGCTTGCATCCGGGCCGTTCCTGGGAGGACTCCTCACCCGTTACCTGGGCTGGCGAAGCATCTTTGCGTTCCTGATTCCGATGGGTATCATAAGCCTTATACTCATACAAACGCGGATGAAGAAAGAGTGGGCTGAAGCAAAAGGAGAAAGCTTTGACTGGCCGGGATCCGTCATCTACGGGCTTGCAATGGCCACACTTATTTTCGGCTTCTCAAAGCTTCCCTCGGCACAGGGATGGATCATCACCGGTGCAGGCCTGATACTCATGCCGCTCTTCGTGCTGAGAGAAAAGAGCGCTGTGCATCCCCTCTTCGACATAACCCTTATTTCGAGAAACAGGACCTTTGCCTTCTCAAGCCTGGCGGCCCTGATACACTATGCCGCAACCAGCGCCATCGGTTTCTTCCTCAGCCTGTTCCTCCAGTACATAAAAGACCTGGGACCGCGTGATGCAGGATTCGTGCTGATGTCGTGGCCCATTACAATGGCCCTCTTCTCACCGCTTGCCGGGAAACTGTCAGACCGCCATAACCCAGGGGTGCTTGCCTCCATCGGGATGGCAATCTCCGCAGCCGGACTTGTATTGCTCTGTTTCCTTGATGAGCAGACTTCAGTGACGTTTATCGTTTCTGTTCTGATTATCATGGGCGCAGGATTCTCCCTCTTCTCCTCCCCCAATTCAAATGCAATAATGAGCTCGGTGGAGAAACGGCAGCTGGGAAATGCCTCGGGAATGCTTGGTACTATGAGAAACGTGGGTCAAACCTTCAGCATGGCAATAGCACTGATGCTTCTCGCACTGTACATGGGACAGGAAAAAATCAATCCTGACAATTATCCGCAGCTTATGAGTTCAATGAAAAGCGGATTCATCGTTTTCTCAATTCTCTGCTTCGCGGGAATTTTTGCCTCACTGGCAAGAAACAAAAGCCTTCGCAAATAGTCTGATTTTTATTTGCTTTTCAGTAAAAACCACTAAATTGACCCGCGTTTTACTGCAGGTACGCCAGGTTTTCCCGGCAATACACAAAACACATTATGAGCAAATTATACGAAAAACTCCTTAATCACGACTACTCACCTGATGAGATGGTTGAGTGCATTGAAGAGGCCAGAAAGGTCCCGGGCCCGGCAGAACGGGCCCCGCTGCTGAGGGAGATTTTCTCCTGTCTTGACCTTACAAGCCTTAACACACAGGACAGTGACGGATCAATCCGCAGCTTCACCGAAAGAGCCGCCAACTTCAGCTTCAGCTTCAGTGACATCAGCAATGTTGCTGCTCTCTGTGTCTATCCCAATTTTGTGACCGTGGTACGCGAGGGGCTGGGCAACAGCGGACTCAGGGTGGCAGTAGTCTCGGCATCTTTTCCTACAGCTCAGACATTCAATGAGGTAAAGGTCCTCGAGACATCAATGGCCGTGAGGATGGGAGCCGATGAGATCGATGTTGTAATCCCCGTCGGGACCTTCATGGAGGGGGCATACGACAGGGTCATTGATGAGCTTAAAGCCATCAGGTGCGCTGCCGGCGAGACAACCCTTAAGGTGATACTTGAGACAGGCCTGCTCAAAGACGAGAGAAACATATACCGGGCATCGGTCATTGCAATGGAATCAGGTGCAGACTTCATCAAGACATCCACCGGCAAGAGTCCTGTGTCAGCAACTCCCGAAGCAGCATGGGTGATGTGCCGTGCAATTCGTGATTACTACAACGAGACGGGCATAATGATAGGCTTCAAGCCTGCCGGCGGAATCGTCGCCCCCGACGATGCCCTCGTATACTATTTCATCGTGAAGAACATGCTTGGCGCCAGGTGGCTCACCCCTGAGTATTTCCGGATAGGAGCATCGCGCCTGGCCAACAATATACTTTCGGAACTTTACCCCGGCAAACCAGCCTACTTTTAGACCAGAAAGATGAACACCGGTTCCGGCGATACCCTGAGTGTTGCTGCTGACACCCTCGATGTACCTGTTCAGCAGGAAGAGTTCAGCCTTGGCCGGATCATCCCCGTCAGGTCACTGACCATTGCCGGCAGTGAGAGTGATCAGTCTGCCTCCGGGCTCAGCATTGATCATATCGCGGGTCTCAGGCGCGCTGACGGGGAAGCAAGGCCGGCTGAACTGATCAACACGGATGTGAGCTTTGTCTTGCTCTCCCTTTCCCTCATGATAATTACGGTGCTTGCCGTATTCTTCCGCAAGAGCATAATAAGCGGCCTTGCATCAATCAATTTCAGGAGGCACGGAGAGGTGACTCCTCCCGGCACATCTGAGGTTTTTTCCTGGCCCCCGATACTCAGAAACATTTTCACAGTGCTGAACATCAGTCTCTTTTCAGCTATCACAATCCTGACCATGGGACTGGCCATCCCGGGCCTGTTCGGAGGATTCACCGGAATGACAGCGGTGCTCGCAGGCTCTTTTCTTGCTGCACTGCTGATCAGGCACCTGACAACAATCGTCCTGGCAGAAATAACCGGTCTTCAAAGTCTCTACCGGGATTATATGAATATTGTCTATAATACCTGGTTCGCCTGCGCCCTTTTCCTTTTCATAATCAACACAATCATCCTTTTTGTACCCCTGGGAAACCCTTCTCCTGTTATAAAAACAGGCCTGATAATTGTTTCTATTTTTCTTATTATCAGAACCTTAAGGCTTATATCGATTTTTATCGACAGGCATGTTTCACTTTTTTATTTCATTTTGTACCTTTGTGCCCTTGAAGTCTTGCCCGTCCTGGTCACTTTTAAGTTACTCGGCGCGTTCTGACCAGCGGCAGGAAAGTGGAGGTTGAACTAAAAACTTAAGGCTTTGAAAATAAGGAAGGTATTAGTGTCGCAGCCTGAGCCGAACAATCCGAAATCACCATATTTCGAGCTCGCTAAAAAATACAACCTGAAGATAGACTTCAAACAGTTTATCCAGGTTGAAGGGATTTCTGCGAAGGATTTCCGGCAACAGAAGGTAAATCTAGCTGATTTCACGGCAATAATCTTCACATCCAAGACCGCAATTGATCATTTTTTCAGGATCTGCGAAGAGATGAGATTCTCTGTTCCTGATACAATGAAGTACTTCTGCATAACAGAGAACGTTGCTTTTTACCTGCAGAAATACATAGTTTACCGCAAACGCAAGATCTTCCACGGCAAGGCAAATTTTGAAGACCTCATTGACGTAATCATTAAGCATAAGGAAGAAAACTTCTTTGTGCCCCTCTCAGACCCGCACAAATCAGACATTCCCGAACTGCTTGAAAATCACAAGATAAAGCACACGATTGGGACAATGTACCGTACAATCAGCCGAGATTTCAATTCGTCGGAGCTCGATTATGACATGCTGATTTTCTTCAGCCCTTCAGGTATCAAGTCACTGAAGGAAAACTACCCCACCTTCGTGCAGGGCGATGTTAAAATTGCTGCTTTCGGACCAACAACCGCCGAGGCGGTCCTCAACGAAGGATTCAGGCTGGATCTGCAGGCACCCAACCCCAAGTCACCGTCAATGACTATGGCCCTCGACTGCTTCCTAAGGGAATTTAACAGGAACCACAAATAGCGAAAATAAAAATATAACGCCTGAACGGAAGCATCCATCCCCCGGGATCGATGCTTTCTCTTTCATTATGAAAACCCTGCGGGAATCATTTCCAAAAAACGAGAGACTCTGCGGAGTGAAACTCATCAGCGGGATGTTTGCTGATGGCCGTTCCCTGAATCTTCCCCACATCAGGGTGATCTACAGGTTCAGCCCGGCCATGAGCGAGATGCCCCCGGTAAGGGTGCTTATCTCAGTTCCAAAACGTCACTTCAAGAGAGCCGTGGACCGCAATCTGATGCGCAGGCGACTCCGGGAAGCCTGGAGAAGACAAAGACAACCGCTGCTGGATCTCCTCAGGGAGAAGGAGATGCACGCTGACCTTGTGCTGATATGGACCGACACGGAAATCAAACCCTATGACATTGCGGAAAAAGTCATAAAGGGAGTCATAGCAAAAGTGTCAGGGCTTAAATATTAACTTTGTGAAAATTTGCCGTATGAAAAACAGCTTTAAGAAAAAAATCATACTGATCCCCGCAGTAGCACTGACAGCACTGCTTACACTCGGATTCCTGGCCGGCGGACAGGACAACAGGGACTTCAAACTGACCAAGAACATTGACATTTACATATCACTCTTCAGGGAACTCAATGCATTCTATGTTGACGAGATAGATCCGGAAAAGCTTGTGCACAAAAGCATTAACAGCATGCTTGCAACCCTCGATCCGTATACAGTCTTCTACCCGGAGGAGGAAACTGGAGACCTTGACTTCATGACAACAGGCAAGTATGGCGGATTCGGATCCCTGATCAGAAAATCAGGTGATTATATAGTAGTAACTAATGTCTATAAGGGATTCCCCGCCGACAAAAGCGGCATCAGGCCGGGAGATATCATGATCAGCATTGACGGCAAATCGCTTCGCGGCGTATCTTCAGATAAAGCATCTGATATGCTCAAGGGAGAGCCTGGTACAGAAGCTGAGATTTTAATAAGACGCAATGGGGAAGAGCTCACCAAAAAGGTGAAACGGGAGAGAATTGCAATTTCCGCAGTGCCATACTACGGAATGGTAGATGAAAACACGGGTTATATAAGGTTTACAAACTTCACGCAGAATTGCATTGCCGAGGTAAGGGAGGCACTTATTGACCTGAAGGAGAGGCAGGGCGCCCAGGACCTGATACTGGACCTGAGAAGCAACCCTGGAGGCCTTGTTAATGAGGCTGTTGAAATTGTCAACCTGTTTGTGAAACCGGGCCAGGAGGTTGTAAGCACCAGGGGAAGAGCGAAGCAGTATGATGCGGTATTCCGCACAACCAAGACACCTGTGGCTCCTGACATGCCACTTATCGTGCTTATCAACAGAGCCTCGGCATCAGCCTCTGAAATAGTGGCAGGGGCAATCCAGGATCTTGACCGTGGAGTCATCATCGGGGAAAGATCCTATGGCAAGGGACTGGTTCAGGTGGCCAGGCCTCTCAGCTATAAGGCCCAGGTCAAGATGACTACTGCAAAATACTATATACCAAGCGGCAGGTGCATCCAGGCCGTCGACTTCTCACACCCCAACGAGGACGGCAGTGTGGGAGTAATTCCTGATTCACTGATCAGGACTTTCAAGACAAAAAACGGCAGGCCGGTGAAGGACGGCGGCGGAATAATACCTGATGTTACAGTGCCGTCTGACATGCTCCAGCGATTTGCAAGCGAGCTCTATGTCCAGAATATGGTCTTCGACTTTGCAACAAAATATTACTGGTCGCATCCGCAGCCATCAGCGCTTGACAGCATTGATATCACGGATCAGGATCTGGATCAGTTCAGGTCATTTCTTGCCGAAAGGAAATTCACCTACAAGAGCGGCTCCGAGAGCCTCCTTGATGAGCTGGTTTCTGCGGCGGGAGAAGAGGGTCTGTACGAGCAAAACCGGGGTACGATAGAACAACTGAAATCAGGCCTTGGACACAGCCTCGAAAGGGATATGGTTCTGTACAGGTCGGAAGTTGAGGAACTCCTTGAATCTGAGCTTGCCGGAAGATACTTCTATGACTGGGGAATGGTTAAATATTCAGTGAACCGTGACACCCAGATTAAGGAGGCAATTAAAACAGCCGGAGACAGGTCCGTATATGCCTCCCTTCTGAAGACGCCGGCAGGCATCTGACTGAAGACACCGACGGGCATCTGAAAGAAGATGCAGGCAGGCATCTGGTAACAGCCTGAGGCTGCAATTCAGAAAAGCTCCTTTTTCCAGACCGGAAGCTTCTCCTTGACCATCTCGAGGGTGTGGCGGCATGCCCTTGTGGCATGGTCACGGTGACCCGCCGAAACCATTATGAACAGAGATGTTTCGCCTGCCCTGACCACTCCCAGGGAGTGGACAATTATAACTGACCTGACATCGCTGAAAGCGCTTCTGACAGTGGCTGCAATCCCGTCAGCTTCCCTGACTGCCATCTCCTCGTAGGCTGAATATTCTATTGCCGTAACACGTTTGCCGTCAACCTCATCGTCACGAACTTTGCCGATAAATACGGAGAGAGCTCCTGTGCCGGCATCGTCATTGCCAAGAGTCATAAGTTCGGAGATAAGAACAGGGGTTATCGGCCCCCCGACCAGGTACCTGTTTTTCATTCTAAGCAGTTGTTGATCATCCCCCCTGAAAAGGAGGCAGTATTGCAATTACATCATTTGCATTCAGACGGGTCTCCCCTTTAAGCAACGATTTGTTAAGCGCCATCCTGTAGGGCACTGAAGCCAGAGCGGGGTGTCTTTCAGTCAGCTGCCGGCGAAGCGATTCAGTATCCGCAGCCGTGAACAGCTCCTCCGTTGTTCCGGCAGCTTCGGCTGCTGCAGCGAAATATAGCACCCTGATCTTTGTCTCCATTGTCAGTGAGCCTCCAGCCAGTTATAGCCTGTACCTGTATCTACATCAAGCTCCACGCTGAGATGTGCGGCCCCCTTCATCTCATCACTGACAAGGGTTGCCAGCCTGTCGGCATGACCTTCATCAACCTCGAAGATAAGTTCGTCATGCACCTGCAGAATCATCTTCGCCTCCTGCATCCCCCGCTCAAGGCGTGAAGCGATCCTGTCCATGGCAATCTTGATTATGTCAGCGGCGCTGCCCTGCAACGGCGCATTGATGGCGTTGCGCTCTGCGTTGCCCCTGACAACCTGGTTCCTTGAGTGGATGTCAGGCAGATATCGCCTGCGCCCGAACATTGTAGTCACATACCCCTGCTCCCTGGCCTTGCGGATACTCTCATCCATGTATGCCTTCACCCCGGGATATGAACTGAAATAGCCGTCTATCAGCTCTTTGGCCTCCTTGCGTCCTATTGTCAGACGCTCCGACAGGCCGAAGGCAGAGATGCCGTATATGATACCGAAATTGGCGGTTTTGGCCCTCGAGCGCATCTCGCGCGTCACCTCTGCAACAGGCACTCCGAAGATTTTTGCGGCAGTGGCCGAATGAATATCCTGACCCGAGGTGAAGTCTGCAATCATTGCACTGTCACCGCTGAGATGAGCCATTAACCTCAGTTCAATCTGGGAATAGTCAGCACTCAGGAATATTTTTCCCGGTGCGGGGATAAAAGCCTTTCGTATCTCCCGGCCCTCGGCATCGCGAACCGGAATATTCTGAAGGTTCGGGTTGGTGGAACTTAGCCTGCCGGTGGAGGCAACTGCCTGGTTGTATGTTGTGTGTATCCTGCCTGTCACCGGGTCAATCAGCAGGGGAAGGGACTCTACATACGTTGACAGCAGTTTTTTCAAACCCCTGTATTCCAGTACCTTTCCTATTATCGGGTGTCTGTCTGTCAGTCGTTGCAACACCTCCTCGTCGGTGCGGTACTGTCTGGTTTTTGTAAGCCTTGCATTGTCGTCCAGCTTCAATCTCAGGAAAAGTATGTCTCCAAGCTGTTTGGGCGAGGAGATATTGAACTCCTGGCCGGCAAATGTATAGATCTCCTGCTCGAGTTTAATGATTGTCTCCCGCAGGGTTACCGCGTAGTTTTTCAGGACGCTCTCATCCAGCCGGACCCCTTCGCGCTCCATGGCTGCAAGTACACGTATTAGGGGCATCTCGATATTCTCCGCCAGGGTGTCAAGCCCCTCCTTCCGGAGCTTTGGCTCGAAGAGCTGCATCAGCTGCCATGTAACGTCGGCATCCTCCACGGCATACTCCTTCACCCGCTCCTTCTCCACATCCCTCATTGTCCTCTGCCGCGGACCCCGTTCTCCGATCAGTTCCTCGATGCGGACCGGCTCATAACCAAGATATTGCGAGGCCAGGAGGTCCATGTTGTGACGCATGTCGGGCTCCAGGAGATAGTGGGCCAGCATTGTGTCAAACAGCGGACCCCTGATACTTATGCCGTAACCGGAAAGGACCTGTATGTCATATTTCAGGTTCTGCCCTGTTTTCCTGATTTTTTCATTTTCAAAAACCGGCTTCAGTGGCTCGAGCAGTTTCAGGGCCTCATCCCTTTCGGCCGGAAGCCAGAGCATCGTCCCCTTTCCCTTCTCCCAGGAAAAGGCAATTGAGACAAGCTGTGCATTGAGCGGATCGAGCGAATTTGTCTCAGTGTCAAAACAGAAATCCTTAAGTGAGGAAAGGGTAGCGGCCAGACCTGCGGCCTCCTTTACAGTCTCTATCAGAGTATATTCGTGTTGGGTTGAGCTAATGTCTGCCTTTCCTGAATCTTCTTTTCCTGCGGTTGCCCCGAAGAGTGTTCCCTGGGTATCGCTCCGGGATTCTGCGGATGTCGCCGGCGCGCTCTTTTCAGGAGATACGGAAGCGGGCGTAACGGCTTCGCCCTGCGGCAATTCCTGTCTTGAACCTGTGGCAGGCAGGCGCTGTGCCATGGTCCGGAACTCAAGCTCCTCGTAGATTTTCCGGAGAGCGTCAGTATCTGAAGTGTGGCGGTGCAGCTCGGCATGCCTGAACTCAACCGGAACATTCTGCTCGATTGTTGCAAGGCGTTTGGAAAGAAGAATCTGTTCCCTGTTCTGTTCTATAATCTCTCTCTGGCGGCCCTGGATGGCCGGAGTGTTACCCAGCAGCCTCTCGATGCTTCCGTGCTCCCCAATCAGCTTACAGGCCGTTTTTGGGCCTATTCCGGGTGCTCCGGGAATATTGTCGGAAGTATCACCCATTAATCCGAGAAGATCTGTGATATTTTCCGGTGAAACACCGTACTCCCTTACAATCTCTTCCCTGCCCCAGATCTCCGCCTCTCCGCCTGAGCGGCCGGGACGGTACATCACCACACGGTCAGTCACCAGCTGTGCAAAATCCTTGTCGGGGGTCATCATATAGGCTGAATAACCCTCTTCTGCCGCCTTGCGTGCCAGGGTGCCTATTACATCGTCAGCCTCAAAGCCGGGCACTTCAATAACCGGTATCCTCATGGCCTCCAGGATCTTCTTGATCCATGGAACGGCAATCTTTATGTCCTCGGGGGTGGCATCCCGGTTTGCCTTGTACTGCGGATAGATCTCATTCCTGAAGGTAGGTCCCGGCGGGTCAAAGACAACGGCTATATGTGAGGGATTCTGCTTTGCAAGCAGATCCTCAAGGGTCAGCAGAAACCCGAAGACAGCCGATGTGTTCATTCCCTTGCTGGTTACGCGGGGATTGCGTATGAATGCATAATACGACCTGAATATCAATGCGTAAGCATCAAGCAGGAATAGTCTCTTGTCATTGTCGGGCTCAGTCACCTGTTGTCGGATTGATGCCACTCGGCATAGGCAGTGGCGGTTTCATACAATTTAACGCTGTGCAGCCATGTTCCGGCCGGCGCTTTGCCTGAAAGAGTTGCTGCAATGTCCGCCACCAGGTTCTCGCATGTAGGCTGGTAAGGCGATACGATGACGTTGCCGAAATGCTTACGGTAACTCTCCACGGTAGCAGCAGGGGCCTGGCCGGATACCATCAGGGAATGGTCAAGCCGGTCCACGACAGCTTCCCGTACAAGTTTTTTCAGATCGCCGAAATCAAGCACCATGCCGTTCCGGTTGCTTTCGGGATCGTTCACCGGCTCCCCGGCAAAGGTTATATAGAGAATGTACGAGTGTCCGTGCACATTCCGGCACGGGCCGTCGTAATTCCACAGTGCGTGGGCCATCTCAAACCTGAATTCCTTTGTTACCCGTATTACGGACATCTGTGTATCTTTTTGGTCTACGCAAAAATAAACTATTTAAAACGATTTTTGTTTGAGGGGATATTAACGCATGATATTTACACGTTTAAATGTCCTACATATTAATTAAACTTTATCTTTGCAGCCAATACATTAATAACCAATGGATAATAACGAGTTGTTGACCATCCCGTTCCTTGCAGGGGAGAGCTTCAGAAAGCACGGAGAAAACAAGGCAATGGGTTTCGTGGGGGAGGATGTAATTACCTACAACCAGCTGGACGCCAGGATCCGCTCAGTGATGAGGCTGCTGGAAGACTATTCGGTTAAACCCGGAGACAGGGTTGCCATACTCAGTACCAGCATGCCCAACTGGGGTGTCACCTACTTTGCTGTAACATTCATGGGGGCGGTTGCCGTACCCGTACTGCCCGACTTTACCCCTGGAGAGATAGCGAACGTCCTGGAACACTCCGGGGCGAAAGCGCTTTTTGTATCCGGCAACCTGGCACATAAGGTTGCAGATTACAAGTCCGGGTACATGGAAACGGTGATTTCAATCGACGATTACAAAATCATATCCGGTTCCAATGGAAGAAGCTTCCATGAGGGCGCCATGCCGTTGAACAAATACAACGTGGCCGAGGATGACCTTGCAGTAATAATTTACACATCCGGCACAACAGGCAAGTCCAAGGGGGTGATGCTGACGCATAAGAATATTTCATGGATGGCCAGACAGGTGAGGACTATACAGTATGTTGTTGAAAGTGATGTTTTCCTTTCCATTCTGCCTCTTTCACATACATATGAGCAGACACTTGGACTGGTGCTTCCCGTCTTCAACGGGGCAATGGTCTGGTATCTCCGTAAGGCGCCCACGCCATCGGTGCTTCTGCCTGCTCTTAAGGAAGTAAGGCCGACTACGATGCTGACAGTGCCCCTTATCATTGAGAAAGTCTATTTTGGCAAGGTGGCTCCCACATTCCACAAGAACAAGGTCATGGCCACTCTTTACCGTATGCCGCTTTTCCGCAGGCTGCTTAACAGGGTGGCAGGCAAGAAGATATATGAAGCATTCGGAGGCCGCCTCAGGTTCTTCGGCATCGGGGGAGCGAAACTCAACCCCACGGTGGAGCAGTTCCTGCTTGATGCAAAGTTTCCGTACGCCATCGGCTACGGTCTGACCGAGACATCACCGCTGCTGGCAGGAACGGTTGTCGGCACTTGCAGGCTGGGCAGTACAGGCCCCGCTATGCAGGGTGTCACACTGCAGATACACAATCCTGATCCTGTTACCGGCGAGGGAGAAGTTTGGGCAAGGGGTGAAAATGTCATGAAAGGTTATTTTAAGGAGCCTGCACTTACAGCCGAGGTGATTACACCTGACGGTTGGTTCAGGACCGGTGACCTGGGGGTCATTGACAGGGACAACTTTTTAAGTCTCAAGGGCAGGCTGAAGAACATGATTGTTGGCTCAAGCGGTGAAAACATCTACCCCGAAGAGATTGAGTCAGTCATCAATGATTTCAGCCATGTGATTGAATCTCTTGTAGTTCAGAAAAAGGGAAAGCTTGTAGCAATGGTTCATGTAAATCTCGAAGAGCTGCAGGCCAAATATGCCCAGATGAAGAAAGATTTCTCCGATCAGGCTGAGCAGATCATCAATGAGTACCTCGAAGAGCTCCAGAAGTATGTAAACTCAAAGGTCAACAGGTACAGCCAGCTGCAGATGGTAATTTACCAACCGGAGCCATTCCAGAAGACAGCCACACTGAAGATCAAGAGGTTTCTTTACTACTGATTGCACTTCTCTTCCTTCATTTACAGCCGTGACTTGATACCTTCCGGAGTTAAGTGATTGCTGTTTTTTTGCTATTTTGCGGCCAAATTTCAAACATATGTCGAACCGGACCAAAGCTCTGCTTCTCATTTTTTCAATCCTGATTATTGATCAGGTTGTAAAGATCATAATCAAAACAAATATGGTTATCGGCGAGGAGATTCCTGTCCTCGGCAACTGGTTCAGGATACACTTCCTTGAGAACAACGGCATGGCCTTCGGCATGGAATGGGGCGGGAAGACAGGGAAGGTTGCCCTTTCGGTCTTCAGGATGATTGCAATTGCCGGCATCTCTTGGTATCTCAGCAGCATTATCAGGAAGAAGGCCCCGCTGGGACTGATCCTCTCAGTCAGCGCAATCATTGCAGGCGCTGCAGGCAACCTTATTGACAGCGCATTCTACGGCATGATCTTCAGTGAGAGCTGGCATACCACAGCTGTATTGTTTCCTGAAGGAGGCGGCTACTCGTCATTTCTGCACGGCAAGGTGGTTGATATGCTCTATTTTCCTATTATCGACACACACTGGCCTGACTGGTCACCCTTCAGACCCGGACAGTCGTTCATCTTCTTCAGGCCAGTCTTCAACCTGGCGGACACCTCGATCACAACTGGCGTTCTGGCAATACTTGTCTTTCAGAAGAAATTCCTCGGCGAGCACAGCTAGAGAGAGCCTCTCAGTCAGAAATCAGTCATTTTCAGTTAAATTCTGAAGTAAACAGAAAGGTTCCTTCTGTCCTGAAACAATTTGTTCCGCATTTTGTCTTATTTTTGGTATCATTACCGCCGGTTCGGGATGGCAAGCCTTTCAGATATACAGAAGCCTGTAGCAGCAGAGATGCGCGAGTTTGAGTCTTATTTCAGGCACACACTGCACAGTGATATTCCGTTCTTTCATGTCATACTGAGCACTTTCATTCGCCGAAAGGGTAAGCAGATGAGGCCGTTGCTTGTTTTTCTTACAGCCAGGCTTAACGGTACCGTGAACGAAACCACATTCATTGCCGCAACTTTCATTGAGCTGCTGCACACTGCCACACTGGTGCACGATGATGTTGTTGACGAAGCGTCGGAAAGACGCGGGCTTCCCACAATCAATGTGCTTTATAACTCTAAGATTGCTGTGCTTGTAGGAGATTACCTGCTGGCACAGGGCTTGCTCATCAGCGTGGAGAAGCAGAAATTCAACATGCTCGGAATTGTCTCCGATGCAGTTCGTGAGATTGTCAAAGGGGAGCTTGTGCAGTTGCAGAAGACCCGAAAGCTTGATATAAGTGAAGCAGACTATTTCAGAATCATCAGGATGAAGACCGCAGCGCTCATATCTGCCTGTACGGCATGCGGGGCCAGCTCGGTGACTGACGATACTGAGCTCATTTCCCGAATGAAGGAGATGGGGGAAAATATAGGAGTGGCGTTCCAGATAAAGGACGACCTTCTTGATTATAAGAGCGAGGGACTTACCGGCAAGAGGGAAGGCAATGACATCAAGGAAAAGAAGATCACTCTCCCTTTGATACATGCCCTTCGGGTAGCAGGTCCGCTCGAAAGACGCCGCATACTGAGACTGCTCAGACGGAAGAAGAAAGGGAGCCGGGAAATAAGGGAAGTAATAGAATTTGTCAAGAAACACGGGGGATTGGAATATGCCGAGACTAAAATGCAGGAATACTCTGACAGGGCAATCCGCATTCTGGAGGCATATCCCGATTCAGAAACCAAATTCGCACTCATAGAATTTGTTATGTTTTCAACACTCAGAAGAAAATGAAAGACGTTAGTCGCTTTCTGTCACTTGGCAGTTATGCCATCGCAGGAGTCTCAAGAGACCCGAAAAAATTCGGACAGGCCATGTTCAGGGACCTGCGCAAAAAAGGGATGGACGTGGTACCGGTAAATCCCGCCGCCGATACAATCGACGGAGTGAAATGTTACAGGACAGTCAGTGAACTGCCGGCCGAAATCAGGGGGATCATTTTCATGACACCGAAGGAGGAAACACTTACGGTAGCCAGGGAGGCAATTGCACACGGAATTAAAGATCTCTGGATCCAGCAGGGGGCTGAAACGAAGGAGACTGTTGCCGCCCTTGAAAAAGAAGATGTCAACCTGATCCACGGTCAGTGCATCATGATGTTCTGGAAACCCGACGGGATCCATTCCTTTCACCGTTTTCTGAAGAAAATCTTCGGGGGGCTGCCCGTCTGACGGGAAATATCCAAAGCTCACGAAGTTAACGCAGCAGGTAACCATGTCTTTCCTGCTGTTAATCTGTATTTTATGATGTTCGTGGAAATTTTTTGTTCCACGTGGAAATAAATCAGTTTTTGAGGGCGGAGGCTATCAGTGCGGCTTTTTTGGTGCCAACTGCCTTTTCAAGCTCCTCCGCAGAGGCTTCGGCCACCTTTTTCACGGAGCCGAATTTTTTCAGGAGAAGCTCCTTGGTCTTCTCTCCTATCCCGGGAATTTCGTCGAGCAATGAAAGATTCATTTTGGAGCTTCGTTTGCCCCTGTGAAAATTTATCCCGAACCTGTGAGCTTCGTTCCTGAGGTGCTGAATGATTTTCAGGGTGATACTGTTCCTGTCAAGGTACAACGGCACTGAATCTCCGGGAAAGTATATCTCTTCGAGTTTTTTTGCTATGCCGATTACGGTTATCTCTCCCCGGAGCCCAAGGCCTTCCAGGCTCCTTACAGCCGATGAGAGCTGACCCTTGCCGCCGTCAATAACAACAAGCTGTGGCAACGGTCTCTTCTCGTCAAGCATCCTCCTGTACCGGCGGTGGATCACCTCCTCCATTGATGCGAAGTCGTCCGGTCCGGTGACTGTCTTTATGTTAAAATGACGGTATTCCCTGTTGCTTGGTTTTCCGTTGCGGAACACAACACACGCTGCAACAGCGGACTCACCCTGTATGTTCGAATTGTCAAAGCACTCTATATGAACGGGAAGCGCAGGCATATGAAGATCTTTCTTCATCCGTTCAAGGTTCTTCTCAGTCCTGTTTTCCTTCGACCGGTCCATTGCTTTCTTCTGTCTTTCAAGCCTGAAAAACACAGCGTTACGGTTTGCCAGCTCAAGCAGTTTATGCCTGTCTCCGCGTTGCGGTACCGAGTACTTTACCTTATCTATCAGTATTTCAGGCATAAATGGAACAATGATCTCCGGAGAGTCACTTGAGACGCGTTGCCTGATTTCTGTCACAGCAGTAGAGAGAAGAGACTCCCTCTCTTCTTCCAGTCGCAGCTTGAGTTCTACTGACCACGACTGTACGATGGCGCCGGAAACGACTTTCATATAGCTGATGAACATAGAGCCCTCGTCAACTGAGCAGCCGAACACATCCACGTTTCTGACTGAAGAGTTCACAACAACTGATTTGCTGCGGTACCGTGAAAGAAACTCCAGCTTTTCCTTGATCTTCTGTGCCTCTTCGAACCTGAGTCCGGCGGCGAACTTTTTCATCTGAGATTCAAGGTATGCCGTAACGCCTGAAAGATCTCCCTTTATGATTTCTTTTATCCTGGCTACCTGCTGGTTATAGTCGTCTTCACTTATCAGGCCTATGCACGGAGCCTTACAGTTACCCATGTGATATTCAAGGCATACTTTGAACTTACCTTCACTGATGGGTTTCTCCTGAAGAGGCAGTGAGCAGGTGCGGATCTGGAAGAGGTGGCGAATCAGCTCGAGGAGTGTTTTTACGGCTATTACAGAGGTATAAGGCCCGAAGTATGACGATCCGTCAGGAATCAGCTTGCGTGTCAGAAACACCCGCGGAAAGTGCTCATTTTTAACGCATATCCACGGATATGTCTTATCATCCTTGAGTAAAATATTGTATCGGGGCTGATGCTTCTTTATCAGGCTGTTTTCAAGGAGCAGTGCTTCAGATTCGCTGTCAACTACAATATGGCGGATCTCCGTTGCACGCGAGAGCATCACATGAGTTTTGCCTGTCTGGTTCTTCGAGAAGTAGGATCCAACGCGTTTACGCAGGCTGCGGGCTTTCCCGACGTAAAGTATGATTCCTGAGGCATCAATGAACTGGTAAACCCCGGGTTTGTCCGGCAGCATCGAAGCGGTTGCACGAATATTTTCCCTGTCGGTCAAAGCCTTATTCGTTGATTAATAGTACATTACACAGCAATCTGCGATTGTTTGCACCGCTTAAAGTTAAGAATTTAGGCATTCTGAAATTGAACTGGTTGGCATGATAATATCACCCTGGCTCACTATTGCCTGATTATCAAGACATTAGTAAGCCTGGAGTTGATATGACAACTCTCCGGCGGTTCAGGCCCGGAATCTGCTGTACGGATCAGGAACGAACAGAGGTATGTGGCGGAAAGCCAGTCCGTCAAACAGTCCCCTGTCACTTAACTTGAGCTTTGGAATGACAAGCAGGGCCATGAAAGAGAGGGTCATGAAAGGTGCGTCGAGTTTGCTTCCAAGGCTTCTGGCGGTTTCGGAAAGCTTTTCATAACGCGAAGCCATTGCCGTAACAGGCAGGTCAGACATTATTCCGGCCACGGGCAGTTTGAGTATTTCCTGGCCTTCGTCGGATACGACGCACATGCCGCCGGCTGCGTCTACGATCATGTTAATTGCATTAACAATATCCCGGTCATTTGTGCCTACGGCTATTATGTTGTGACTGTCATGAGCCACGGATGTTGCGATTGCTCCGTGTTTAAGCCCGAATCCGCGGATGAATGCCACTGAAGGGGGCCGGTCATTGTATCTCTCTTTCACAACGATTTTCAGGAAATCAGTCTCCGGATTGGCTGTCACAAACTGTTCTTCTCCGGTTCTTACAATCTCTGCATCGGTTATCAGGTCGCCGTTTCGGGCAACAATCACATTGATTTTTCCACCCTCATTGATAACTCTGATTTCATCCTGGAGGAGACGGGTACATTTGAATTTGTTCACTTTTTCAACCTCTCCCGGAGAGAAGAGTGTCTGTCCGTTTCTGTATACGCATTCACCGTTGATCCATGTTTCGAGGATGTTCATGCGTGCCGGATCATCAATAATTATGAAATCTGCGGGTTCGCCGGGACGGAGCAAGCCTGCCTTGATGCCGTAATGCCTTATTGTATTTGCAGAAGCGGCTCTTATTACATTGAACATATCATAACCCATTGCTATGAGTCTTGCCACGAGTGTATTAATGTGTCCTTTTGCAAGTGTTTCAGGGTGCAGGTCATCAGTACACAGCATAACCTCATCAGGGTAATAGTTAAGCAGCGGCGCCAGAGTCTCAAGATTCTTGGCCGCGCTGCCTTCCCTTATGAGAATTTTCATTCCGCCGGAAATTTTTTCAAGAGCCTCTTCTATTGAGGTACATTCATGATCGGTAGATATTCCGGCATTTATGTACTTCCTGAGCTCTTCGCCTGTCAGCCCAGGAGCATGACCGTCAATCGGCACGCCGGCAATTTTAGCTGCCTCAAGCTTATTGTACACTTCAGCATCATCATAGATTACACCAGGAAAATTCATCATTTCAGCCAGAAATTTAACCCTTCCCTCCTCCAGCATTTCTCTGATATCCGAGGCGGTTATCTTTGCTCCGGCGCTTTCAGACTGAGTGGCCGGCACGCATGAAGGAGCTCCGAATATCATTTTCATCGGAATTTTTTCTGCATTGTCAAGCATAAATTCCACCCCCTGGCGTCCCATGACATTTGCAATCTCATGCGGGTCTGCTACCACGGCCACAGTACCATGCCTCACTGCTGCAACAGCAAAATGTGAAGGGACCATCATGCTGCTCTCTATATGCACATGGGCATCAGCCAATCCTGGCATGATATACAGATCCGGACTTTCATCAGTCTCAGCGATAGATTCTATCCGGCCATCGATAACAGTTACAACCCCCGGATAAATGCGCCTCTTGTGCACATCAATAATTTTGCCTGCAATATTCATGATATATCAAAAAAAAGCTGTTCCACGTGGAACATCTTGAGTTATCGTCCAAGATACATGATCAGAATGGAAACGTCAGATGAAGAGACGCCCGTAATCCTTGATGCCTGACCAATTGTTGCAGGCCTGATTCTGGTAAGTTTCTGCCTGCCTTCTGTTGATATGCTGGCCAGTTCGTCATATACTATCTCTTCCGGAATTTTAAGATCTTCCAGCCTTTTGATCTTATCCGCCACTCCTTTCTCTCTCTCCAGGTAGCCTGCATACTTTATCCGAATCTCTGCCGCCTCAATAACTTCTCTCCTTAAAGGGGAGCTATTATATTGGAGCTTTACTGCATCGCTGATTCTTGCAAGCAGTAATTCCAGCTCTATCTGAGGTCTTGCAGCAAGACCCACAGCTTTAATCTTCTGACCTATCTCTGCTGTTCCCATCTCTGACAGGAACGGATTTATATCCGCAGGTGAAATACTGTAAGTTCTGAGAAACGAAATCAGTTCCTCAGTCAATCTCAGTTTCTCTTCAAGTCTTGAGACTCTCTCCTTCGTTGCAGTACCAAGCGTTGCTGCCAGCGGGGTAAGCCGTTCATCGGCATTGTCCTGCCGGAGCAGAATCCTGTATTCGGCCCTGGAGGTGAACATTCTGTAGGGCTCATCAACTCCTTTAGTAACGAGATCATCAATCAAAACTCCGATATAAGCCTCATCTCTTTTAAGAATCACCGGTTCTTCTCCCCTGACCTTCTTTACGGCATTGATGCCGGCAAGCAGTCCCTGCGCACCCGCCTCTTCATAACCTGTAGTTCCGTTTATCTGCCCGGCAAAGAACAGGTTCCCAATTCTCTTTGTTTCCAGGGAATGTTTAAGCTGAGTCGGCTGGAAGAAGTCGTACTCAATTGCATAACCGGGCCTGAATATTACAACATCCTCCAGACCATGAATCTCCTTAAGGGCTTCAATCTGCGTCTCAAGTCTGAGACTGCTTGCAAAACCGTTTATGTAATATTCGTTTGTTTCCCACCCTTCCGGCTCAAGAAAGAGCTGGTGAGATTCCTTTCCCGCAAAGGTCACTATCTTATCTTCCACGCTCGGGCAGTACCTTGGTCCTCTTCCCTTGATCCTTCCTGTAAATAGCGGAGAAAATTCGAGTCCCTTTCTCAGGGCTTCATGAGCCTTCTCATTCGTATGGGTTATATAACAGCTTCTTTCGTCGCTGATACTTATGCCGTCATGCAGGTATGAGAAACACCTGCCTTCTCCGTCTCCCTTCTGCTCGGTCATCGCCTTGAAATCGATGCTTCGTCCGTCTATTCTTGCACTTGTTCCTGTTTTTAGCCGGTCAACACCGAAACCTAATTCCCTGAGCTGATCACTTATTCCCTTCGACGCCGGATCACCGGATCTTCCTCCCGGCATAGTGTTGAATCCCACATGCATTAATCCGTTAAGGAAGGTGCCGTTTGTAAGTATTACTGCATCAGACATGAATTCAGTTCCGAACGTTGTTCGCACCCCCTTCACCTTTCCGTCCTCAACGATCAGGCTGCTTGCCTGTTCCTGCCATATTGAAAGGTTATCTGTAGTCTCAAGCTCCTTGCGCCATTCCCTGCTGAAAAGCATCCGGTCACACTGCGCCCTCGGGCTCCACATCGCAGGACCTTTGCTCCTGTTTAGCATCCTGAACTGAATCATGGTCCGGTCAGTTATAATGCCCGACATACCGCCAAGAGCATCTATTTCCCTGATTATCTGTCCTTTGGCTATTCCGCCCATTGCCGGATTGCATGACATCTGCGCCAGTTTGGTCATATCCATCGTGACAAGAAGTGTCCTGGCACCCATGACGGCGGCAATACGCGCAGCTTCACAGCCGGCGTGGCCTCCACCAACCACAATTATATCATATCTGAAGTTCATTCCGCATATGATAAGGCCAGATACATCTCCTCCATCTCAGACATTTTTTTCCTCTCCCCTTCTGTGCTGTCATCATATCCGCATAAATGAAGGATTCCGTGGAAAATCACCCTTCTCATTTCTGTTCCGAATGAGGTATCATATTTAAAGGCATTTTCCCTGACTCTCGGTTCGCTTATATATATCTCCCCGTTAAGAATACTTCCCCTGCTATAGTCGAAAGTGATTATGTCAGTATAATAATCGTGTCCCAGGAACTCGGTGTTTATCTCATACACCTTCTCATCATCAGTAATGATTAAATCAATGACACCGGCTCTCTTGCCGGCATCACTCACAATTCTCGCAGCCGTTTTCTTTAGTTTCCTGCTGTCACGCAGTCTGAACTTCTCAATATCGTAGTGAAAGCTAATTCTCAAGGCTTCAGTATTTAAACCTCATCGTCACCTGGTTTCCAGTATCATTGAAAACCAGTGCATCCGCGAGGCTCCTCATTATAAACACACCACGCCCGTGAAGGTTCTCGATATTGGCAGGATCGGTCGGATCCGGAAGAGAATCGTACTTAAATCCTTCTCCCTGATCTGTTACAGAAACTTCAAACCAGTTTCCGTCAGCCTTGAAATCAACCGTGACCATTTTATCGGCATTACCCTTATTACCGTGAAGAATTGCGTTATTAACCGCTTCTACAGTAGATATCAGAATCTTCCCGTATACCTCATCCGATATCCCGAGCTTTTTAGATAATGTATCCACCAGCGTTTCTACAACGCGTAACTTTTCAATGTCTGAATTAATTGTAATGCTTTCCATTCCTGAATCCCTATCACAAATAATAACTGAAAGGGTATCTATTTGTTGCAAAATTTAGTCATTTTTTTGTCAGCCACAGCTCCGGATCAAGCTTTTTCTTTTCTTCGTATACCATAAATTTCAGAACGGCTTTGCCGCCGTCTCCATTATCAAGATAAACATCTCCTATATCCTGTCCTGTCGCAACTGAGTCTCCTGCTTTAACCTTCACATTGACAAGGTTCTGATAAACAGTAAGGTATTTACCGTGCCTGATAATAACTGCCATATTCGCTCCGGATATTGCAAAAACCCTCACAACTTCGCCTTTATATACACTCTTAGCTTTCGTGGCTCCGCTCGACGTTATCTCAATTCCGATATTATCCTCGGTTACATTCTTCAGCACAGGGTGCCGCTGAAGACCGAAGTGTCCGGTGACAATTCCCCTGTCAACCGGCCATGGCAGACGTCCGCGGTTATCTCCAAAAGAGTCCCCGATCAGCTTCATCTCGGAGCTCATAGGCACCTTGTCGCTTTTCTTCCTCTCCTCCTCTATCAACCGCTCAATCTCCTTCTCTATCTGTCTTGCAACCCTTCTCTTCTCATCCAGTTCCTGCTTAAGCTGCTTCTCCTTACGGCTCAGGTTGCTTATCAGTCTCTCCTTCCTGTCCTGCTCATCCCTGAGCATCTGCTTCTGCCTTACCTCCTTGCTCTTCAAATCATTGACATTCTTCCTGTCCTTTTCAAGCCTTTCCCTTGTGCTCTGCATCTCGTTGTAAAGAGTCTCTATGGTCTCCGTCTCCTTGCGCCGGTACCTGGCTACCTGCTGTATGTATTTCAATCGCTTGTAACCCTGGTTGAAATCTGCCGAGGACAGTATGAATGCAACAGCCGGTGTTCCCTTTGTAGCCTTGTATGCACTCAGAATAGAGTTCGCGTATTTGGTCTTAAGTTCATTAAGGTCCTGCTCCAGCATTTCTATGGCTAAACTGTTAAGGCTTATCCGGTATTCGAGAAGAGATATTTCCTGACCGTACTCATTGATCAATCTTTCCCGAAGGCCAAGTTTTTTGCCAATCACTCTCAGTTCATTAAGATTTTCGCTCTTCTGTGTGGTTGTAGTCTTAAGCATTTTGTCAACATACTCTATCTCCTGGAGATTCTTCTTCCTCAGCTCCTCAAGCTCTGCCCGGGACTGACCTTCAAGGCAGTACAATGAGGCAGCAATCACAATCAGTATGGACAAAACTCTTCTCACAGACTCTCACGCTTGTATGAAGGCAGATTAAACGCAATGTCAGAATCGTACCCGTATTCAAGATCCTCTATAGAAAGTTTCACGTGAAACATTTTCTTTCTTTCCTCCATTGAAATTGAGGAGGCATATCGCTTTCCAGCAGTTTCCCGGAAACTGCTGAAAGTGAGAAAAACAGTATGTCCTGAGCTTGTTGCATCAATTCTTTCCCGGCATACCTTCATCTCATCAGCACAAATGGTTATCTCACGCCTGAACTCCTCTTCACCTCCCGTTACAACGACCTGACCGTCAGTGGTGTTTCTGTAGTCACCATTAACATCAACCGGCATATCACCGAAAAGTATTCTCATAAAATCATCAGGCAGTCCGTTCCTTTTCATGACCGCGTCCTTCTTCCCCGTATAAACAGTTTTGTTGAACCTGTCGATTGCAGCAACATCATTTCCAACAATCAGTATTCTGGCAAGTTCTATTCCCAGCGGACCTCTGACTGACGCGTAAAAATCTCCCTTTGCGTTGAGCCTGGCGTGTAATCCGAATTTTCCCTCTATCGGCGTTCCTTCAAGTTCAATGCTTCCCTTCCGGATTTCAAATCCGCGATCCGTCAGGTTGTTTTCATATACCCCGGCTGCCAGGGCTGCGAAATCCGCACTGACCGGTATATTTCCCCTATCCGTCACCCGGCCTTTTCTCAGCGCATTGCACCCAGAAAGTCCGATGATGACTGCCGCTATCAGTAAATATCTCAGTCTTGCCTGCATTTCGTTATCTCCTCTTCAAGGTAACTTTTTGTGCTGTCGCCTTCAAGGGCCTTACGCCAAAAACCGACAGCCTCGGTGCATTTGCCAAGCTTCATTTTAATGAATCCCATGTGTTCCAGCAGCTCAGGATCCTGTTCTTCACCCTGCTCAAAAACACGCAACATCTCACGGTGGGCCTCCCTGTATTTTCCAAGCTTGTAAAGCACCCATGCATATGTATCAATATATGTCGTGTTGTCACCATCAAGCTGCATAACCTTCTCTGCCATCCTGAGAGCCTTTTTAAGATCGCGATCGCCCTCGGCAAGAAAATAGGCGTAGTTGTTCAGCAGAAGCGGGTCGTCTGGTGACAGTTCCAGCGCTTCCTCATAATGGCCGTAGGATGCTTCATAGTCCTTCATCCTGTATTTAAGGTCACCCTGCATGGACATTACCTGGACCCTTACATCATTGTCATTCCCGGCGAGGATCATCGCCTTCTTAAGTTCAGCGTCTGCTACCTGGTATTCCTTCAGTTCCATAGCCGCCATCGCGTAGTATATCTTTCCAAGCAAACTCCTGTTGTTTTCCCTTGTATAGTCTGCAGCAAGGTCAAACACTTTTCTGTATTCCTTCCTGTCGGTGTAGAGTATCAGGAGCTTCTCCCTGAAGAAGAAACCGGGCCTTCCACCTGAGAGTAACTCTTCATATCTTGCTATTGCATCGTCATTCCGGCCGGCAATTTCAAGCATAACAGGCCTCAGCGACAATATTTCCTCATCGTCCGGATACTTTCTTTCCAGTACCATGAGACCCGAAGCCAGAGATTCCCAGTTATCCCTTACATAAAGGGTATCTGTAACCAGTCTTCCTGCCACTGACACCTTCCGTTCTCTCTCAACGATGTCGCTGTCGAATACATTGCTCAGAAATGAGGATATTCCACTGTAGTCCTTCCTGAAGACAAGGTTCATCATGTAGAGTAACTGGCTTTCAACATCATCCGGGTTCTTTTCTATTATCTCCCTGTATATGCTGTCACTCCTTTCCTTCTGATTATCTTCAAAATATATATCAGCAAGCAGTGCCTTGTATTTTGTCTCACCGGGATTCTGTTCAATCAGTCTAAGGGTTCTTTCGACTGCCTCTTTTATGTTATCCCTGGCCATCAGGCCAGAAATCATCATCAGAGCCATATCCTCAGTAAGACCGCCCTCGCTGTCAAGTCTTCGCAAGAGAGAATCAGCCCTGACCATGTCTCCCCGTTCTGCATAGAAGCCTGCCAGGATGCCGTTCACCTCAATCGCTTCCGGGTCTGCCTTCAGGGCTCTCGCGAAATAAACCATTGCCGAGTCCTTCAGGTTGTACTGCGTGAACAGCGATCCGCTGGCCATCTGGTACCAGTAGTTACCCGGCTCGAGCCGTGCGGCCCTGGAAGCATACATCATTGCCTTGCCGCTGATACCTGCCGAGGAGTACATCTGTGCCAGCTCGAAATAGGGCACTGCCCTTGAACGGTCCAGCTCGATGCATTTTTCGAACAGTATTGCAGCCTCGTTCACATCACCAACGTACTTCTGCCGGAGTGCCTCTGCAAGCAGATATTCATAACGGCCGTCCGTACCTCGCTGCATCTCCTTCGCCGTTGGCGCTACGGCCATCTTCCTGGAACATCCTGCCGAAGCCAGTATTATCAGTATGAATAATATGCCTTTTCTCATTTCCTTCCCGAATGTCCGAATCCGCCCG
>JAEYZD010000206.1 GCA_023430725.1 Bacteroidota bacterium
GCGTAATCAACTGCCTCATCGACTGAAAGTGTTAGGGTTTCAGGTTGATCCTGCGCCAAGAGGCTCAGCCCGGCAGCGGATATCATCATTATAATTAAAGCAATCATTCTTCTTTTCATATAGCCACTATTTACTGTTTCTTAATCAATATTATATTTCATTCTCCATGGAATCAATCAGTTGAACGCCTTTGGGTGTTGAGATGCCACGCATGAAGCTGACCATCACATTCTGCATGATCTCCCGTCTTTCGAACATCTCCGACGGGAAGAGTTCCTTTTCACCTGTCATGGCAGCGATCCCCCTGAATGCCCTGCTCAGGATATCAGTGTTGATTGTCTCCCTGAAGATGCCCTGCTGAATCCCTTTCTCAAGAATCTTCACCCCTGCCTCATGATCCGGATGCCCGCATTTCTCCGCGAGGCGTTTCATCACCTTGCTGTGATATTTCCTGAGATCAGCATTGATCAGAGGGTTCATTGTCGCAGCGTGATCCCTGCTGGTACGGATTATTGTGAAGATGGCCGAGATGACGTCAGGTGAGCTTTCAAGAATTGATTCAATCCTCTCCCGCTGTTTGGCGATCATGGAATCGAGAACAGCATAGAGAAGTGTGTCCTTGTCGCGGAATCTTTCGTAAATGCTTCTCTTTGAGACTCCCAGTTGAGATGCAATATCGTCCATTGTCACAGCCTTTATGCCGTAAACGCGGAAAAGTTCTGCGGCACCGCTTATGATCCTGGCATCATATTCATTCAACTGATTCATTCTTTTTCCGGGAATTGGGCGCAATATTCAGAAAACTTTTAGAGTTTTCAAAGTTTTTTCTGATAAATAATTGTAATATTCCGCCGAGCTGCGGTATTGTGCCGGTGAATGGCTAAGGGAGTCTGAAGGTCTGAAAGTCTGAAAGTCTGAAGGTCTGAAAGTCTGAGAGTCTGTCGCTGCGCTCCGTCGTGCAGTCATGCAATCATGCAGTCAAAGAATTGTTTCCGCAAGACCGCAAGACCACCGAACCGCAAGACCGCCGAACCGCAAGACCGCAGGACCACAATACCGTAAGACCGCAGGACCGCAGGACATAATTCGCTATGACTTTCAGACTCTAAGACTTTCAGACTCTTACCTGTACAGATAGACCGTTCCCCTGTACTCGCGGCTCTTGTATTCGACATCGTCATACCCCACGGCGCGCATAATGTAAAAGTAGGCACCAGGGCCTGCGCGGCGCTCTGAATTATTGATCTTGCCGTCCCATCCCTGCCAGTCCTGGAGCACTTCGCCGTCAGCCTCGTAATTGTAAACACGGTGGCCGCTTTTGGAGAAGATCTGCATGTTCACGAAGCGGAGCGACTGCTTCTCAGGAACGAAGAAATCGTTGATGCCGTCGTCGTTTGGGGTAAAGACATTTGGAATCTTAAGGAGCGAGGGGAGAACACTGATCCTCACCGTGGCCGAATCGCGGCAGGTGAGCTCGCTCTCTATCAGGAGCGAGACCGTGTATTCACCCGGTATGTAATAAGTATGTGTTGCGGGATCGGGCATATTTGAGACCGAGTCATCGCCAAACCTCCAGGTATACTTCAACGCCCTGACAGAGTTATCGGTAAAGGCGACTTCCAGAGGCGCCTCGCCTTCCAGTGGTTCAGCTGTGAACTCAGCTTTGACGTGAATTGATGTATAGTCGAAGGAGGCTGTGGTGGCGCAGCCGAAGCTGTCAGTCACCTCCAGCGAGTACCTTACATCGTCCAGAGGCGGTGAGAATGTGATCGGGTCAATCTCCAGGTCAGGATAGGGAATGGCCGATGCCGGAGAGGATGACCACAGGTGTCTCACTCCGTTGGGCAGCGTTCTCGATGCGTTGGTTGAAGGGTCGTAATATGTAAAGGGGTCCGTTGCCTTTGTGCCGTCGAGGGCCACATAATCGCAGGTAAAATGCAGCAATGCAGCCTGTGCCACAGGTCTGTCAATGCTGACCCATGCAATGAGTTCGGTGGTATAGCCTCCGCCGTCGGCTATCTGCACACGGTATCCCCCTTCGGCGAGGCCGGTTGCCCGAGATGTGGTCCCGGACTCGGTTTTGACGGGGATAGAAAAGCCTCCGCCAGCCTGATTATACCTGGTCCATGTAAAGGTGAAGGGGGCGGTGCCTCCCGGGCTCGCAGCCTCCAGCGTGCCGGTGGCGCCACCGGTGCCGTCACAAAAGATAAACACCGGGTCATGCCGCGGTGTGACGGGGTAGGTCGTATAGCGTACAGCACGGCTGCCGGGAGCTGTGATCTGCGCCTGCACCGCCAGGGGCAACAAAATGATTATGAGAGCAAGATATCTTGACACACCTGATTAACGGATTTAGTCCTCCAAATGATATGCAAACCTAATAAAAAATGACGTTCTTTGGGGGATTAAAATTCTGCATTCTCATTCATGTTTCGCGATTATCTGAAAGAGCTTAACGAAGCGCAGCAGGCGGCCGTTGTCAACACACAGGGGCCTGCGATGGTCATTGCAGGGGCGGGGTCCGGAAAGACAAGGGTTCTGACATACCGGATCGCGCATCTGCTTCAGCAGGGTGTCCCCGCCCACCGCATACTTGCACTCACCTTCACCAACAAGGCCGCCGGCGAGATGAAGGAACGTATCATCCACATCGTCGGCCCGGAAAAGGGACGCAGCCTGTGGATGGGTACATTTCACTCGATTTTTGCACGGTTCCTTCGCATCGACGGCCATTACCTGGGTTATAAAAGCAACTTCACAATATACGACCAGGACAATACCCGCAGCCTGATACGTACTATAATAAAGGAGATGGGGCTCGACGACTCGGTCTACAAGCCGGCGGCCGTGGTGGCGCGCATATCGCACGCCAAAAACAACCTCATAACCGCACAGCAGTACAGCAATGTGCCGCAGATAACCGAATCGGACAAGGCCTCGCGGGTCCCCGAGGCTGCTGCCATCTACAGGCATTACGCCGCACGGTGCTTTAAGGCCAATGCGATGGATTTCGACGACCTGCTGATGAACATCAATATCCTGTTCCGTGATTTCCCGGCGGTGCTGGAAGAGTACCGGCAGCGGTTCGACTATGTACTTGTGGACGAGTATCAGGATACCAACTTCGCCCAGTACATAATAGTACACAAGCTTTCCGAAAGTCACAGGAACCTGTGCGTGGTGGGTGACGATGCCCAGAGCATCTACTCTTTCCGCGGGGCGCGGATTGAAAACATCCTCAATTTCGAAAAGGATTACCCCGACTACAAGCTCTTCAAGCTCGAACAGAATTACCGCTCCACGCAAAATATCGTCAATGCAGCCAACAGCGTCATTGAGAAGAACACAGGGCAGATAAGAAAGACTGTTTTCTCAAAGAACGATGAGGGAGAGAAGATCAGGGTTGTCCAGACCACAATCGACAGTGAGGAGGGTATCCTCACCGCCTCGGACATCCTTGACACGAGGATGAGGGAGCGGCTCGACTGGAAGGACTTTGCAATACTCTACCGCACCAACGCTCAGTCGCGAATCTTCGAGGAGATGCTTCGCAAGCGAAACATACCCTATAAGATATACGGCGGACAATCGTTCTACGAGCGAAAGGAGATACGTGACCTGATTGCCTACCTGAGGCTGATTGTCAATCCGGACGATGAGGAGGCGCTGAGGCGGGTCATCAACTATCCCAAGAGAGGAATCGGCGACAGCACGGTCCAAAAGCTCATGGAGCTGGCCAGATCGCTTGATGTAAGCATATGGTCAATAATCAGTTCGCAGGAACTGAGTGCAAAGTATCTTGCTCCCCCGCTGCGGACGAAGATCAGCTATTTCACAGGACTGATTCGTCCGGTGATGGCCGTGGCGGAGACAGCCACAGCATATGACATTGCCTATGGCATGGCATCGGCGAGCGGCATCCTCACCGAGCTGAAGCAGGGGCAGGTGCCGGAGGAGATTGACAGGCTGCAGAACGTACAGGAGTTGCTCAACGGTATCAAGGAGTTCACCGAATCAGCCGTGACCAACGGCGAGCCTGCAGACATCGCAACCTGGCTGCAGTCGGTTGCACTTCTTACAGACCAGGACCGGGAGAAGCCCGAGGAGAGGGACAGGGTGACGCTTATGACAATTCACTCCGCCAAAGGGCTGGAGTTCAAGTATGTATATATAGTAGGCCTCGAGGAAAACCTCTTCCCTTCGGCCATGAATGTGTTCAATCCGCGGGAGCTGGAGGAGGAGCGCAGGCTCTTTTATGTGGCACTGACCCGTGCCTGCCGGAGGGTGACGCTAAGCTATGCTCTGAACCGTTACAAGTGGGGTACGCTGGAGAGAGGCTCCCCGAGCCGCTTCATCGGCGAGATAGAGAGCGATTTCCTCTCCTACCCGCAGACCGGGGGAAAACCGTTCGGTCAGAGAATGGTCTATGAGCCCGGACCGGCCGGCAGCATCGGCGAGCAGCCGAGGCCTATTGCACCCCCGGCAAGGATGACCAGGGTGCGCGACATTGATGCCTCTTCACAGTCAGGCGGCAGAGGCAATGCCGTACAGCAAGGCGGGGAAAGCAGAGGGGGGCAGGTAAGCAGTGTCGCGGGACACGGTGGCGGAGGTGCATCCACGGGCAGTCCCGGGGACCTGGCGCCCGGTGACAGGG
>JAEYZD010000018.1 GCA_023430725.1 Bacteroidota bacterium
CGTTCTTAAGAATCTTCTGGAGGTCAACCGGCAATGGGCTCTGAGTGTTTGTTACAATCAGGGTCTTTATCGATTTGTAAACTGGCATGATATCAATTACAGCCTGAATGCCTCTCATCGATATGTCGATCACCAGTACTTCCAATTCTTCAGCTATGAACGGGATCGGCTGCCGGTTGTCTTCTTCCTTGTACTCATTAACAATGGCTTCCCGCAGGGGTTCGGCAAGAAGAATGTCAGCTCCTTCACCACCGGCAGCAGCCTTCCATATCTGGCTGAACAGATCTATTCTCTGCTGAGCCATATCCTGGTTGATCTCCGCCATGTCCTCAGCGTCATCAGAGGTTGTCTGGCCCGGTTGATTGCCAGACCCTGAGCCGGCCCCGGTTCCGGTCCCGGAAGGCGCACCTGGTCCGGACTGCATGTTTGCCCCGGCCATGAGCTGTTTTGCCAGATCGCGGATCTGCTCATTTGCTTTTTTCGCTGCAGCAGGGTCATCCCAGTTGGTTGTGCGCCTGATCTCCGCCATCCGTTGCCTGATCTGATCGGGCGACTGTGTGTTCTGCGCAGCGACAAGCGCCGACAGGCATAGCATCAACACCATCAGCACATATCGCATGTAGCTTCTTATTATTTAGAAAATTGGTATACTATATCGGGACAGAAGTTTAATCATCATCCTCAGGAAAATACAGCTTGTATTTAAAGGCTCCCTGAAGCGCATTCAGATACTGGTCTATAGCCTGCAGGGCAGGGATCTCAGTGCCTTCTGCCGGCATAACAATACCGGTCTGGGCTTTAGTTACTTCTGCCATAATCTTTCCACTGTTCTGGTAATCAGGAAGTGAGGTCTTCAGGATTACCAGATGCCTGCGAAGGGCAGTGCGGTACTTTGGAGTATACTTGTTACAGTAGGCTGTCTTTTCATTCCTGATCAGAAGTGCCAGTGAATCCATCTGTTTCCCCTGCCCGTAGTCGACTCCGGTCATCGACATGATCTTATTTTGCCAGGCATCCATTCTGTCAAGCATTTTCTGCCGCTCAGGATCAGACTCGATTGGAGCGTACAGAGCAGCAATCTTCTGACCGATGTCAGACAGCTTGCTGTTTATAGCCTGCTGAGAAGTCACCAGGTTATACTGGCTTTTTGCAGCATCATTGTTTGCCTGTTGTTTCGGATCAGTCTGGGTTGTAGCCATTGCCTCGGTTGCATATGCTTCGGCATAAGCTTTTTTCCCGGCTTCGCTCATCTTTCCAAGATTTTTAGCCTCCTCTACAGTCATATTGGTCTGCTGTGACATCATCTTGTTAGCCAGTGCCTGTTTCTCTGCAGCAGTCATATTCTTCGAGTTTTTCATTTTCTCAATGTCTGCCTGTGACAAACCGTATTGCTGAGACATTTGTTTCATGGCCGTTTCCTTTGCGGAGCCTGCATTTGATTCCATATGCTGATCTACGGTTTCATTCAGGAAATCGATTTCACCCGTAAGTTGTTCTTTAAGACTGCTGACCTGAGCTATAAAGCTTTCGGCATCAGATTTTGTGACATTGCATGAGTCGCGCGGCAATGCAGGGATTTTCTTCATATAATCGGCTGTTTTGGTCTGGGCAGAAACCAATACGGCAAAACTTATCGCAAGAAGGGAACATATTATTTTTTTCATTGCTTACAGTTTTATGAATTCAACCCTGCGGTTCAACGCCTTGTTGGCCGGGGTGTCATTGGCTGCGACAGGCTGGCCTTCGCCCGCACCGTCAGTAACCAATCTGTCACCGTTCACACCGAACGATTTCACCAGCTCGTTCTTCACGGAAGCGGCACGGCGTTTTGAGAGATCGAGGTTGGCGGCATCTGCGCCGTCTGCATCGGTATGGCCAACTATCTTAACCTTGACATCGGGTACCTCATTGAGGATGGCGGCAATCTCCTTGAGTGTTCCGTAGGACTCAGGCTTTACAACATCCTTATTTACATCGAAATAGATCCCGTAAGTTACAAGTTTACCTTCTGTCATGAGTTTGTTTCTCATATCAGGCGCGCCTACTGCAATCCGGATGTTGGATATCATTGCGGCACCGTACTCCAGCCTGATGCGGTCCATTTTGACACTGGTCACAGGGAAGGCCTTAGGCAGATCGATGATCTTGTTCTGATCCTGGTATAGGCGTACCCTGGCCTTCTGCACCCAAATGGACACATGATACTTCTGGTCCTTCTTCTGATGCAGCGCCTGCTCGTTTATGTAGCCTGTCATCCCTAAATTTTCACCTTCGGGGCCGTTAATGTATGTCCGGTAAGTCGGTCTTCCGGTATATTCAACGGCATAGAGAAAACCTGCCTTTCCCGGAACGGCTCCACCGTCCCAGGCTTTTGCGTTGATGGCCTGGTAGAGCCTGAAATAGTAGCCGGTCATGCGGTCTCCCTCATCTCCCATTATCGGAATGATGTCAAACTCTATGGTATAGTTATCAGGGAGCTTCAAAAGCTCGTCGGTCCACACACATTTGTCTCCAACCATTTTCATCCAGTTACCGGGATATAGGTTGGTGGTTACAACTTCAGCTGATCCGTTCGTGTTCCACAGCGCCGGGAAGTCGCCCACGGCATCCTGGCTGAAGTCCTCGTAGAAGATCACCTTCTCGCCGGGGATGAAGTCATACTTCGAATAGGCCTGCAGTGAGGCTTGCTGCTGGCTCCCACCGGCGGCCCCGCCATCCTGCCCGTCTTTTCCCTGGGCCTGTCCGGTGCTGCTCTTCTGATTTGTGCCGTTTGTATTGGTGTTGCCTCCGTTTTTCTTGTCCGGGGTCAGGCTGTCCTCCACGGTGTCCAGTGCCTTGTCAATCGCCTGGTCTGCCTTCTGATTGAGCCTTCGGTTTACCTGCTGTTCCAGTTTTTTCTTCAGATCGACTTTAATCTGAGCTTCTGCACTTACGGCCATACTGAACAGAATCAGCACGGCTGCAGCCTTAATAAAAGTTTTCATTTTCTTGCGGGGTTATAAAAAGTTGTACTATTAAGTTTAAGGATTAGTAAAATTAAAGCATTACGGCCGTTCGTTGTTATTTCTTTCACAGGATTTTTTTTGCACTTCGTCAAATAAATCCCGGTGATTGTCCCATTTTTTGAGGGGGAGACATCATGTTGCCCTGTCAGAGACCCTGAATTTGCGTCCCTGTCAGCCCTGGCCAGCTCGTTCAGCGGCACCTTCTCAAATCCCGTTTGATAATTTGCTCATTTGTCGGTTTGTTCTTAAATTTGATATGCTGCATTTTAAATTTTTCCGATCATGAAAGAAGAGTTCCTCCACTGGTTGTGGAAAAACCGGTTTTATGACAGCGGAAGCCTGTGCGACAGGGACGCCGGACAGATAGAGGTGATCAACCCGGGGGAGTATAACCGCGACTCCGGCCCGGATTTCTTCAGCACCCGTATCACTGTCGGCGGTACCGAGTGGGCCGGCAATACGGAGATCCACATAAGGGCCTCAGACTGGTACCGGCACGGACATCACACTGACCATGCATATGACAACGTGATTCTGCACCTGGTGCATGACGAAGATACCGATGTATACACAGCTTCCGGCAGAAGACTGATCACTGCCCGGCCCGGTTATGACCCGGCACTCTGGGAGAACTACCTGGGGTTCGTCAATAACCCGTCACCGTTGCCGTGCAGCGGCCTCATCGGGATGACTGACGGTTTTGTTGTAAAGCACTGGCTCTGGAGTGTGGCCGTGGAACGCCTGGAGCGGAAAAGCAACGAAATCAGGGAGATTCTCGCCAGGACAGGCAATGACTGGGAGGAGACTCTCTACAGGCTCATTGCCAGGTATTTCGGGTTTCGTGTCAATACTGATCCGTTTGAGATGCTGGCATCCAGGCTGCCGCTGAAGATCATCAGAAAGCACTCAGACAACCTGTTGCAGGTGGAGGCACTCCTCTTCGGCACGGCCGGACTGCTTGATGAGGCGCTCTTCAGGGAGGCGGTCAGTGATCCGTATTACCTGCTTCTTTCACGGGAGTACAAAATCCTGCGCACAAAGTATTCACTTCAGCCTGCTGACGGCTGGCTCTGGAAATTCCACAGGCTCAGACCCGCCAATTTCCCCACTGTCAGACTCTCACAGCTTGCCGCTCTTCTCACGCACAGCGAAGGACTTTTCTCCCGTGTCCTCGAGTGCCGTGACAATGACAGCCTCAGGAAACTGCTCGGGGTTTCCGTCTCGGGATACTGGAACAACCATTACCAGTTCGGGAAGGAGGTGCCGCAAACTTCCGGCCGTGCCGGGAAGCAGTCAGTAGACCTGCTGATAATCAACGCCGTTGCACCGCTGCTCTTCGTTTACGGCAAGACAAGGCAGCAGCAGGAGTGGTGTGACAGGGGAGTTGACATTCTCGATTCGCTACCCCCTGAGGAGAACAGCGTGGTGGCCGATTTCGCGAAGGCGGGCCTGAAACCTGAGTCGGCTTTCGCTTCTCAGGCCCTGCTTGAGCTGAGAAATCTCCGCTGCCGGTTTCACCGGTGTCTTGACTGCGCCATCGGATCGTCACTCATCTCCCTGGGACAAGGCCTTAAAAAATCCAGTTCACTGTTCCTTGAACCGTGAAGTTCAATAACAATTTCACCGATTTGGCGTTAAATAATTGTAATAAAGTTATTAGCAGGCGCAACTTCTGGCATTAATATTGCGTCTTTGTTACAAAGGCCCTTTCATCATTCCTGTGAGAAGGCCGGAGTAAGTTAACAGAGCGTCAAATGCAAAAAATTCTTCAAATTGTTTGAATTATTACAAAATAGAGTTGTATCTTTGCGATCCAAAATTGGAGAATTTATTAACAATCTATTGGATAAGGATATGTATTTGACTACGGAGAAAAAACAGGAATTTTTCAAGACTTTCGGATCTTCAGAGATGGATACAGGCAGTGCTGAGGGTCAGATAGCTCTTTTCTCCTACAGGATTGCGCATCTTACTGAGCACCTTAAGAAGAACAAGAAGGATTTCAGTACTCAGAGGGCGCTTATAAGTCTGGTCGGAAAAAGAAGGCGTCTACTTGACTATCTGAAAGTAAAAGATATCAGCAGGTATCGTGAGATCATCAAAGCGCTGAACCTGCGTAAGTAAAGAGAAAAAAAGGCAATTCCAGATTGCCTTTTTTTTTAATTCCCGGATAAATATGTCGTATATTTATCCTTCATCCCGAAATAATCTGAAACATAAATGTATAAGTTAATTGAAAAAAGCATTGACCTTGGCGATGGCCGGTCAATCGTAATTGAGACGGGCAAGCTTGCCAAGCAGGCTGACGGTTCCGTGGTTGTAAGGATGGGTAAGACCATGCTTCTGGCCACTGTGGTAGCAGCAAAGGATGCAAAGGAAGACACTGACTTCATGCCGCTGTCCGTTGAATACAAGGAAAAGTATGCGGCATCGGGCCGCTTTCCCGGCGGTTTTCTCAAGAGAGAAGCCAGACCCGGTGACAATGAGATTCTGGTATCACGGCTTGTGGACAGGGTATTGCGCCCTCTCTTCCCGGATGACTACCATGCAGAGGTCTTTGTGACAATCAACCTCATCTCTGCTGAGAAGGATATTATGCCTGATGCACTTGCAGGACTTGCAGCATCGGCAGCACTCGCAGTCTCTGACATCCCGTTCCACGGACCCATTTCCGAGGTGAGGGTTGCAAGGGTCAACGGCGAATTCATCGTCAACCCCACATTTGAGCAGGTGGAGACGGCTGATCTTGACATCATCGTGGGTGCAACCTATGAGAACATCATGATGGTTGAGGGCGAGATGCACGAGGTCTCCGAAGAAGTGATGCTTGAGGCGCTTCGCATTGCGCATGAGGCTATCAAGCCGCAGTGTATTGCACAGAAGGAACTCGCAGAGATGGTTGGCAAGACGGTCAAGAGAGAATATTGCCACGAGAAGAAGGACGAAGATCTGCGCAAGAAAATATGGGATGAAACCTATGCAAAGTGCTACACACTTGCTGCCAGCGGTTCTGACAAGAAGACCCGCAGTGACGGCTTCGATGCAATAAAAGCGGAGTTTCTGGCGCAGTACCCCGAGGATGCGCCGGCCGACAAGATGCTGGTAAACAGGTATTTTCACGATGTTGAGAAGGAAGCTGCCCGTCGCCTTGTGCTTGATGAGCACAAGCGCCTTGACGGCCGCAGGCTGGATGAGATACGCCCCATCTGGTGCGAGATTGATCCGCTGCCCGCAGCCCATGGCTCAGCAATCTTTACCCGTGGTGAGACACAGTCGCTCACAACCGTTACCCTCGGAACCAAGCTTGATCAGAAGATGATTGACGAGGTTCTCAGGCAGGGAACAGACAAATTCACGCTCCACTATAACTTCCCGCCTTTTGCAACCGGCGAGGCCAAGCCTGCCCGTGGCACCAGCCGCAGGGAGATAGGACACGGCAACCTGGCACACAGGGCACTGAAGAACATGATGCCTCCGGATGAAACCAACCCGTATGCAATCCGCATCGTGTCAGACATACTTGAGTCAAACGGTTCATCATCAATGGCAACGGTTTGTGCAGGAACGCTGGCGCTGATGGATGCAGGCATCAAGCTTGCAAAGCCTGTGTCAGGCATTGCTATGGGACTCATTTCTGACAAGGACGGAAAGAAATTTGCCGTACTGTCAGACATACTCGGTGATGAGGATCATCTCGGCGACATGGACTTCAAGGTCACAGGTACCCGTGACGGCATCACTGCAACCCAGATGGACATCAAGGTTGACGGACTGTCGTTCGAGGTGCTGAAGCAGGCACTGAACCAGGCGCGCAGCGGAAGGCTACATATCCTTGACATCATGCAGGAGACAATTGCCGAGCCCAGGCCCGAGCTGAAGCCTCATGCCCCGAGGATAGAGAAGATCTACATACCCAAGGAGATGATAGGTGCAGTGATCGGCCCCGGCGGCAAGATCATACAGGATATACAGGCAACCACAGGTGCTACGATAGTTATTGAGGAGATCAACGGCCAGGGTATGGTCGATGTCTTCGGTGACAATTACGAAGTCATCAGGGCTGCTCTTGACAGGATCAACTCGATCTGCGCTGTGCCTGAGGTTGGCAAGGTTTATACCGGCAAGGTCAAGACAATCACCCAGTTTGGTGCATTTGTGGAGATTCTTCCCAACAAAGACGGTCTCCTTCACATCTCCGAGATGGACTGGAAGAAGGTAGGAACCGTTGAGGAGCTCTTCAAGGAGGGCGATATTGTCGAGGTTCAGCTCATCGAGGTTGACCAGAAGACAGGCAAGCTGAGGCTGTCACGCAAGCCTCTCATCCCGAAGCCCGAGGGCTGGGTTGAACCTCCGAAGCGCGACCCTTCAGAGAGAAGAGAGCACCAGGGATCACGTGACGGACACCGCAGTGACCGCGGAGACCGTGGAGACCGTGATCACCGCTCACATGACCGCCGCCGCGACAATAACCGGTAGCCCAAGGCTTCCGTTTAATCATCCAGGATCGTTTTATGGAGGGGCATGCAACAGTATGCCTCTTCTTTTTTTATTTGCAATCTCTTGCTCAAATATTAATTTTGGGATGCATTGCAACGTGGATACAGAATGGAGGCCGTGAGGTATAACTATATTGTCATTGAGGGAAATATCGGTGCCGGAAAGACCACTCTGGCTTCGATGATCGCCAGGGAGTACAACGCCAAGCTGATCCTCGAAAGGTTTGCTGACAACCCGTTCCTGCCAAAGTTCTACGATGATCCTTCACGCTACTCCTTCCCCCTCGAGCTCTCCTTCCTGGCTGACCGTTACAGGCAGCTGAAGGAGGAACTTGTGGAGCAGGACCTCTTCAGGAGCTTCACTGTGGCTGACTACTACTTCATGAAGTCGCTTGTCTTCTCATCCAAAACACTTGAGAAGGATGAGTTCAGCCTGTACCGCCAGTTGTTCTACATAATATACAGCTCGCTGCCTAAGCCTGATCTGTATGTCTATCTGCATGTTCCGCCCGAAAGGCTGCTTAAGAACATCGCTTTGCGGGGAAGGGAATATGAAAAAACAATCACTGCCGAATACCTTACAGGGATACAGGAGAGCTATTTCAATTTTTTCCGGCAGAATCCGGAAAACCGTTACCTGGTGCTTGACATGTCGAACATAGACTTTGTTGCAAGCCACAGAGACTATGAGAGAATCAGGGAGACAATCTTTGCGACTCCTGTCGCGCAAGGCATTAATCTCCGGGATTTCTGATTTTTTCGTGTCGGCAGTGCGGTTATTAACTAAAAAATATGTTAAATTTGCAACCAAATCAGAAAAATCGTATAATTGCTATTATTAATCAGAAACTGATCGCAACTAATAAAAATCGTATTATGAAAAATTTCACCAGACTTTTTGTCATTCTGCTAGCTGCTGTTCTTATGTCAGGCTGCAGCAGTCTTGACAAGATGAAGAAGAACGCCAATCTCGTCAAGTATGAGATCACTCCCAAGGTGCTTGAGACTCATGCCGGTATTGTTGCTGCACAGGTAAAGGCAACCTACCCGGAGAAATACTTTGATAAGAACACCACGCTGAAAGTCACCCCGGTACTTGTTTACGAAGGCGGCGAAACAGCATTTGATGAACTGCTCTTTGCCCAGGGTGAAAAAGTTCTGGCAAACAACAAGCCGGTAGCCTGGACAGGTGGAACCGTGAACTGGTCAGGTGATGTAAATTATAAGCCTGAGATGAAGGTGTCAGAATTCCTTCTTCGCGTAGAGGCAGAAAGAAAAGGGAAAACACTTGCCTTTGATCCGATCAAGCTTGCTGACGGCGTAATTGCAACTTCAACCCTCGTTGAAAACCATGCCATGCCGATCTCTCTCAAGGACAACTATCAGAGAATTGTTCCCGAGCAGAAGATGGCAGACATTCTTTATAACATTAACAGGGCTGATATTCGTCCTGCTGAACTCAAGGCTGAAGACATCGCAGCTCTCAAGGATTATATTGCTCTCGCCATGCAGAACGAAAGGATGGAAGTAAAGGCTGTTACAAACAGTTCATATGCTTCTCCCGACGGTCCTCTTGCACTCAACGAGAAACTCTCCGAGCAGAGGGGTAAGGCAGCCGAGAAGTATCTCCAGAAGGAGTACAAGAAGATGCCTGAGCTTACTGCCCTCTTCGCCACACAGACAACAGCTGAAGACTGGGAAGGCTTCAAGGCTCTCGTACAGGAGTCCTCAGTTGCTGACAAGGAGCTGATCCTCAGGGTTCTCTCGATGTATCAGGATCCCATCGTCCGCGAACAGGAGATCAAGAACATGTCAGCTGCTTACGAAGCTCTTGCAGAGGAGATTCTTCCCCAGCTCAGAAGGTCAAAGCTTATTGTTGACGTTAACCTGATCGGCCTCAATGATGAGGAGATCCTCAACGCCATCAAGACTGATCCGTCAGTCCTCAGCCTTGAGCAGATGCTCTATGCTGCAACCCTGACCCAGGATCCCGCAGAGATGCTCAAGTACTATCAGCTGGCTGCTGAAAAAGAACCCAAGTGCTTCCGCGCATGGAACAACATCGGCTGGACCCTTCTCCACATGGGCAAAACCGATGAGGCTGTCGCAGCTCTCGAGAAAGCCAAAGCTCTCAAGAATGATGACACCGTGAAGAACAACCTGGGCTTTGCCGCACTTCTCAATGGTGACATCAAGGCTTCTGCAGAATACTTCAACTCAATGTCAGCTGCCACTCCCGAATCAAAATTCGGACTCGGCACCATCGCAATCATTGAAGGCAAATATGACCAGGCTGTCAACATGCTTGGTGACAAGCCCACGATGAACCTTGCACTGGCACAGCTGCTCAAGGGTGACATCACAAAGGCAAAAGCAACCATGGATGCAGTTGCACCCTGCAAATGCGGAGCTCCCTCATACCTGAAGGCAGTCATCGCAGCACGTCAGGACAACAAGGATGCAGCCCTGAATTCTCTGCGCGAAGCTATTGGCTACAACAGCGACTGGAAGAACTACGCCATGACAGACCTCGAGTTCTCGAAGTACTTCACAGATGATGCTTTCGTCGCAGTGACGAAGTAATCATACTTTACCATAAAGAAAAACCCCGTGCGCCGGCTGGCGAACGGGGTTTTTTTATCATTTTGCCCGGGTACGGCCGGCCAGCTCCCACAGCACTATCCCTGCGCTGACAGCCACATTGAAGGAGTGCTTTGTACCGTACTGAGGAATCTCTGCACACATGTCAGCCATTGCTGCAACCTCTTCACTCACTCCCTTTATTTCGTGCCCGAATACAAGTGCATACTTCCTGCCAGGCTCCACCGTAAACCGGTCAAGAGGTACCGACATGTCGGTCTGCTCCACGGCGACTATAAAATAACCCTTTTCCTTCAGTTCCTTCACTGCGGAGACTGTACTGTCAAAGTATCTCCAGTCAACTGACTCCGTGGCCCCCAGGGCCGACTTGTGGATCTCCCTGTGCGGAGGTGTTGCAGTGATGCCGCAGAGCCATACAGCCTCAACCAGGAAAGCATCGGCGGAGCGAAAGATTGACCCGATGTTGTTCAGGCTGCGCACATTGTCCAGAACTATCAGAAACGGCGACTTGCCCGAGGATTTGAATTCCTCTATGCTCTTTCTTTTCAGCTCTTCGTTTGTCAGCTTCCTCATTCAGTGAAATTTTAGCTAAATTAATTATAAAAAAAGAGTAAATTACCTACCTGATTGACACATGGTGCCGGTCAGACCCCTAACTTAACATTATCCTTCGATGAACATCCACGAATACCAGGGCAAATCCATTCTTCAGGCACACGGTGTTGCCGTCCAGGAAGGGTTTGTGGCCGAGACGGCCGAACAGGCCGTAACCGTTGCAGAGGAGCTTAAAAAGAAGTATGGCACTGAGATTTTTGTCATAAAGGCACAGATTCACGCCGGAGGACGGGGCAAGGGCGGAGGTGTCAAGATCGCCCGTTCGCCCGGTGAGGCCGGCGAAGTGGCTTCACGGATACTCGGAATGACCCTGGTGACACCACAGACAGGCCCGGCAGGGAAGAAGGTGCATAAGGTGCTTGTAGCCCGCGACGTATATTACAAGGGTGAATCAGAGATCAGGGAGTTCTATCTCTCGCTGTTGCTTGACAGAAGAAAGGCAGCCTATGTGGTTGTCTATTCGCCGGAGGGTGGAGTTGATATTGAGGATGTTGCCTCACGTAATCCGGATGCCATCTTTACTGAGGTTGTTGACTCAAGCTGCTGCCTGCATGAGTTCCAGATGCGCACAATAGCATCGAACCTGGGCCTGCACGGTAAGGCATACCGCGAGATGGTAACCTTCCTTAAAGGACTGTGGGAGGCATTTGTCAACTCTGACGCTGCCCTCCTGGAGATAAACCCGCTGCTCAAAACCAGTGATGACCGGGTGCTGGCTGTCGATTGCAAGGTGACCCTTGATGACAACTCACTGTATCGTCATCCGGAGCTCGAAGCAATGCGTGACCTGAATGAGGAGGACCCCACCGAGGTGGAGGCAGGGCAGAGCAACCTCAACTATGTCAAGCTCGACGGAGACGTCGGTTGCATGGTGAACGGCGCAGGCCTGGCGATGGCAACAATGGACCTGATACAGCTCTCCGGAGGCCATCCCGCAAACTTCCTCGATGTGGGAGGCGGCGCCAACCCGAAAACCGTGGAGGCCGGATTCAGGATAATTCTCAAGGACCCCAACGTCAGGGCAATCCTGGTGAATATTTTTGGCGGCATCGTCAGGTGTGACCGTGTGGCTGCAGGCATCATCGAGGCCTATAAAACAATCGGTGACATTCGGGTGCCGGTCATTGTCAGGCTTCAGGGAACCAACGCCGAAGAGGCCAGGGAACTGATCGGCCTGTCCGGACTGCAGGTCATTGCCGCATCCACTTTCACAGATGCCGCTGACAAGGTCAAGGCCGCCCTGGCATAGAGTCAGTCTTGCAGCACCGTTGATAAATTCATCCAGCCGGCGCACCTTTTCTCT
This sequence comes from Bacteroidota bacterium, assembly GCA_023430725.1. Classification (GTDB taxonomy): domain Bacteria; phylum Bacteroidota; class Bacteroidia; order Bacteroidales; family VadinHA17; genus SR-FBR-E99. Next base: position 12,021 of record JAEYZD010000018.1, read on the forward strand.
GGCTTTATTCTTAATTTGCCTCCGCATCGTCCCATGAGTGACCAGTTCGCGGATATAATAATTCCCGTGGCTCTGCCCGGCTTCTTCACCTACAGCATCCCTGAGGCGATACGCCCCTCTTTGTGCCGCGGCAGCCTCGTGAATGTTCCCTTTGGACAGAGCAAGGAAGCCACAGGCCTGGTTGTAAAGATTCACACTACTCCTCCCCAGGGTGTCACAGTTCGCGATATTGCATCCCTTATTCCGGGCGAAGTCTCACTCAATGAGCGATTTACTGAATTTCTTCTCTGGATTGCCGATTACTATATGGCCTACCCCGGCGAGGTGATGAAGGCTGCAGTTCCCCCGGCGGATGAACTCCCCGGTCATCTTAAGAAACGCAGGCCGCGGAAGAGTGAAGGGGAGGAGAGCCGGGAACCTGTCCCGCCATCCTCTCTGAACAGTGTGCAGCAGACCGCCCACCAGGGGATAAAACAACTTTTTGAAGAACGCGGGACAGTCCTTCTCCACGGTGTCACCTCCAGCGGCAAGACGGAGATCTACATACACCTGATGAAAGAGCAGATGGAGCTGGGGAGACAGGTGCTCTACATGCTTCCCGAGATCGCACTTACAACACAGATTATCGAGCGTCTGCGAAGACACTTCGGCCCGGCTATAGGAGTGTTTCACTCACGTCTTACCCCCGCAGCGCGAAGAGAGGTGTGGAAGAATGTGAGCGACGGGACCCTCAGGGCTGTCCTTGGAGTTAGATCCTCACTCTTCCTCCCCTTCAGCGATCTGGGGCTGATAATCGTGGATGAGGAACATGACTCCTCATACAAGCAATATGATCCTGCCCCGCGTTATCACGCCCGCGATGCAGCAATGATGCTCTCGCGCATTCACGGTGGCAAGACTCTACTGGGATCCGCAACGCCCTCACTCGAGAGCTATCATAACGCGGTCTCCGGGAGGTACGGATTCGTTGAGCTGATGACGCGGTTCGGCGATGTGATGATGCCTGAGATGATTATTGCTGACACGCGTTTCCAGGCCAGGAAGAAGGGACCTGAAGCCCATTTTACCCCGAAACTGCTGAAAGCTGTTGAGGAGGCTCTTGGCAGAGAGGAACAGGTAATCCTTTTTCAGAACAGGAGGGGTTTTTCCCCCTTCCTGATGTGCACTGACTGCGGTCATGTGCCGGCTTGCACAAGCTGTTCGGTAAGCTATACATATCATAAAAGCATCAACAGGCTGGTCTGCCATTATTGCGGCAAGAGTGTGAAGGTGCCGCAGGAGTGCCCGGAGTGCGGATCCGCCGGCATGAGTACGAAAGGATTCGGGACAGAAAAGATCGAAGAGGAAATCCGGCTGCTTTTTCCTTCGGCGCGCGTTGCGAGGATGGACCAGGATACAGTCAGGAACAGAAGCGCTGCCTCGGAAATCCTTGGCAGCTTCGCCGCAGGCGAAACGGACATCCTGATTGGAACACAGATGATCTCAAAGGGGCTCGATTTCGAGCGACTGACGGTTGTGGGAATTCTTGACGCTGACACGATGATGCATTTTCCCGACTTCCGGGCCCACGAACGGAGCTTCCAGCTGATGGAGCAGGTCAGCGGCCGCGCCGGGCGCCGCACCAGAAGAGGCCGGGTGATAATCCAGACCGCAGATCCTGCCAACCTCATCCTCAGGCAGGTGCTGAAGCACGATTTCCGTTCTATGTCTTCGGCACAGCTGGAGGAACGCTCTCTCTTCGGCTATCCGCCGTTCACCAGGATCATAAGGATTGCATTGAAGCACCGCGACCTGGACGAGCTGAACCGCTCTGCGGCACGACTGGCGGAAAACCTGCGGAAGCAGCTCGGCAACATTGTCCTGGGGCCTGAGTTTCCGATGGTTATGCAGGTACAGAAATGGTATATCAAGACAGTCATGATAAAAATCGGAGCCGCACTCTCTCCCTCCAGGGTGAAGGAGGTCATTCGCCGTGAGGCGGAGGCCGAGCTCAGGGTGCCAAGGAAGGGCCTGCTCAGGGTGCAGGCAGATGTTGATCCGCAGTAATTCTCATGTTAACGTTAAAATGAAAAGATGAAAAGAATTTCCTGTCGCCATCACCCCTTTAAAACTCTTGCGGCCCTGCCGGCCCTGCTTTTACTTATCTCCCTGGCGGCATGCCGACAGGAGCCTGTGAGCCCGGAAGAACCGGCAGACCTCGTCAGCACCCTCATGGGGACTGACTCCGAGTACCTGCTCTCCCACGGCAACACCTACCCTGCCGTGGCACTGCCTTTCGGAATGAATTTCTGGACGCCGCAGACACGCAAAAACGGAGACGGCTGGGGATATACATACGATGATCATAAGATCGTTGGCATAAAACAGACCCACCAGCCCAGCCCTTGGATCAATGATTACGCAGCCTTCTCACTGATGCCGGTAACCGGCAGCAACCGGCTTACCGTTGAGCAGCGGGCCTCATGGTTCTCACACAAGGCCGAGGTGGCAAAACCCTATTACTACAGCGTTTACCTGGCTGACTATGACATAACCGCTGAAGTGACTCCCACAGAAAGAGCCGCCATCTTCAGATTCACCTTCCCGCAGAGCGACTCCTCCGCGGTGGTGATTGATGCATTTGCAGGAGGCTCGATGGTGAAGATAATCACCGGCGAAAACAGGGTGGTGGGCTACTGCCGGAACAATCACGGCGGTGTGCCCGGAAACTTTCACAACTACTTTGTAATTGAATTTGACCGTCCGTTTGACTTCTGGTCTGTCGCCCTTGACGGCAAGGCGGAGTCCGGCGCAAGTGAAATGGAGGGGGATCATGCCCAGGCCGTAATCGGATTCCGCACGCAGAGAGGCGAAAAGGTCACCGCAAGGGTGGCATCATCATTTATCTCGCCTGAGCAGGCCATTCTGAACCTCAACCGGGAGACGGGTACCCACAGCTTTGACTTCATCCGTGATGCCGCCAGGGACCGCTGGAACAGTGAGCTCGGCCGTATCAGGGTGGAGGGCGGAACGGATGACCAGGTGAGGACTTTCTATTCAACACTCTACCGCACGATGCTGTTCCCCCGCATGTTCCATGAATCCGACAGTGCCGGGAACATCATGCACTACAGCCCTTACAACGGCCAGGTGCTGCCCGGCAGGCTCTATACCGACAACGGATTCTGGGACACCTTCAGGGCGGCAATGCCACTTCTGACCCTGATGTACCCTGAGATGAGCTCCCACATAATGGAGGGACTGGTCAATGCCTACCTTGAGAGCGGATGGCTGCCCGAGTGGGCCAGCCCCGGCCACCGCGACTGCATGATAGGGAGCAACTCGGCATCACTCATTGCTGATGCCTACCTCAAGGGAATAAGAGGATATAATATTGACACCCTATGGAATGCCATGGTTAAAAACACCCTGGGTAACGGACCGGTTCATTCCGTGGGCAGGTACGGCGCTGAATACTACAATGAACTGGGCTATGTGCCGTATGATGCCGGCATCAATGAAAATGTGGCACGGACTCTGGAGTATGCCTATGCCGACTGGTGTCTGTGGAAGCTGGCGCAGGAACTGGGCCGCCCGCAGGAGGAGATAGACCTGTATGCTGCACGGGCACTTAATTACAGGAACGTTTTTGACCGGGAAAGCAATCTGATGAGAGGCCGGAACCTCGACGGCACCTTCCAGTCGCCCTTCAGCCCTTACAAGTGGGGCGATGCTTTCACAGAAGGGAACAGCTGGCACTACACATGGAGCGTGTTTCAGGATATAGCCGGTCTGGCAGAACTGATGGACGGCGAAGAGGAGATGATCCGCATGCTTGACTCCGTCTTCGTGGTTCCGCCTCTGTTTGACGACTCTTATTACGGCTTCCCCATTCATGAAATACGGGAGATGCAGATAATGAACATGGGCAATTACGCCCATGGCAATCAGCCGGTGCAGCACATGATCTACCTTTACAATTACACCCCGCAGCCGTGGAAGGCCCAGATGCGTGTCCGCGAGGTCATGGACAAGCTGTACAACTACACTCCTGACGGATACTGCGGTGATGAGGACAACGGCCAGACATCGGCCTGGTATGTCTTCAGCGCCCTTGGCTTTTACCCGGTCACTCCGGGCACGGGAGAGTATGTGCTGGGCTCACCGCTCTTCCGCAAGGTGACGGTCACCCTCGCTGACGGGAAGGAACTGGTGATCAGCGCACCGGAGAACAGCCGGGAAAATATCTTTGTACATAATGTGCGGTACAATGGCAAAACGATGGATGTCAATTATGTCACACACGAACAGCTGACGGTGGGAGGAAGCCTGGAGTTTGCCATGGGCTCAGAGCCAGAGAAGGAGCGGGGAGTCAGTCCGTCAGCCAGGCCCTACTCGATGAGCACCAGTGAAAAATAAAAACTTAATTACAGGATATTATGTCAACACTCAATTTCAGCGGGATCTTCCCGCCCCTTCCAACAGCCTTTGATAATGATGAAAACCTGCTCCCGGAAAAGATCAGGTTCAACATTGAAAAGCTTTCCCGGTACGATCTGGCCGGCTACCTGATTCTTGGCTCCAACGGTGAGCAGGTGATGCTGTCGGAGAAGGAGAAGATTGAGGCCATTGCCGCTGCCCGCGAGGCTCTGCCTGAGGGTCGTCTTCTGCTGGCGGGTACAGGTTGCCAGAGCACCCGCGAGACGATCTCTCTCACCAGGGCTGCCGCAGCGGCGGGAGCACATGCCGTGCTTGTACTGAATCCGTTCTACTACAAGGGGAATATGAATCATGATGAGCTGGTCAGGCATTATTATGATGTGGCAGATGCATCAACGGTACCGGTCCTTGTATACAACATGCCCGGTAACACCGGTCTTGATATGACCTCACGTATGATTATTGCCATGGCTGAGCATCCCAATATTGTCGGGCTGAAGGAGTCGGGCGGAAATGTGGTGAAGATGGGCGAGGTGCTTGGCAATGTTAAACGGGGCTTCCAGGTGCTGGCCGGCGGTGCCGGGTTCCTTCTTCCGGCACTGGCGGTGGGCGCCGTCGGTGGGATACTGGCAAGCGCCAACATCGCACCAGGCCACTGCACCGAAATCTTCAGGACTTTCGCCGCAGGCGATATCACCCGTGCCCGTGAACTCCAGCACAGGATAATTCCGCTCAATGCCGCGGTTACCTCCCGCTGGGGAGTGCCGGCGCTGAAGGTGGCAATGGATCTCCTCGGACTCTATGGCGGAAACGTGAGAAGACCCCTGTTACCGATGGATGAGGCTAACAGGGAGTATCTTAAGGAGGTGATGCAGAACGAAGGAGTAATAATGTATGAAAGAAACCATTAAGAGATTATGAAAGGGAGAAAATTGTTGATGATACCCGGTCCAATCGAGTTTGAACCGGAGGTGATGATGGCTGTGGGGATGCCCACTACGAGCCATGTGGCTCCTGATTTTATTGAAACGTTCGGTCATGCCCTTGAGATGATGAGGGAAGTATGGCTGGCTCCGTCGGGCCAGCCGTTCATCATGGCCGGCAGCGGTACCCTGGCAATGGACCTGGCCGGTGCCAATCTTATTGAGCCGGGCGACAGGGCACTTGTGCTCTCAACCGGGTACTTCGGCGACAGGTATGCTGCACTGCTTAAGCGTTACGGTGCAGAGGTGACGGTGCTGACGGCTGAGACAGGAGGCATTGTCAGCCTGAAAACCGTTGAAGATGAACTGGCAAGATCACATTACAAGCTTATGACATTCACCCATGTGGACACCTCCACAGCGGTAAGGGTTGATCCTGAACCTCTCGGGGCCCTGGGAGCAAAGTATGGTGTCATAACTGTTCTGGATGGTGTCTGTTCGGTAGCCGGTGAGGAGATCAGGCAGGAGGAATGGAAAATAGACGTAGTGCTGACAGCCTCACAGAAGGCTGTGGGAGTACCCCCGGGACTGGCTCTTCTTGTTGCTTCTGAACGTGCCATGGAAGCCTGGCAGAAGAGGAAGAGCCCGGTGCAAAGCTACTACAGCGACTGGACCCACTGGCTGCCTGTGATGAAGGCATATGAGGAACGGCGTCCTGCATACTTCGGAACCCCGGCGGTCAACCTGGTAAACGGTCTTGAAGTGAGCCTGAGGCTGATACTGAAAGAGGGAATGGAGGCCCGTTTCCGCAGGCACAGGGAGACGGGAGCCATGTTCCGCAGAGCGATGCGTGACCTGGGACTCAGGATGATACCGCTCGGCGAAGAGCTTTGCGCAAACACCCTGTCTGCACCATACTATCCCGATGGCGTCAGGGGCGCTGAATTCATGAAGTCAATAGCTGCCTCGGATGTGATACTGGCTGGCGGACTGCTGCCCGGCATAAAGGACAGCTACTTCAGGGTCGGCCATATGGGATCGGTGACCGGAGGCGACATCCTGGCAACGGTGGCTGCCGTTAACGGTGCTCTGGCTGCCTGTGGCTATAAAAAATAGTCTAAATTTGTTGGTGTCTTATAACAATTAAACATAACAGCAACATGTCACTGGCAGAAAAAATCGCAGGAGACCTTATGGCTGCCATGAAGGCTCAGGACAAGGGTGTCCTGGAGGCACTCAGGGCCGCAAAGACCGCATTCATTCTTGCAAGGTCGGAGAAGGGACCGGGTACGGTTATACCGGAAGAGGAAGAGGTAAAGATAATCCGCAAACTCGTGAAGCAGCGGAAGGAATCTGCCGCCATCTACAGGGAACAGAAGAGGCAGGACCTTTGGGAGAAGGAAGAGAATGAGGCAGCGGTGCTCGAGAGATACCTCCCGGCTGCAATGAGTGAGCAGGAGCTGGAAGCTGCACTGAAGCAGATCATAGACCGTATAGGGGCAAAAGGGCCGTCAGACATGGGAAGGGTAATGGGTGCTGCATCGAAGGAGCTGGCCGGCAAGGCCGAAGGACGGGAGATATCAGCAAAGGTAAAACAGTTGCTGGGCTGAGCCGGTGTCAGGAATCAGTCCCCTGCTTCCTGTCACATTCCTGCAGCCTTAGTATCCGCCTTCGTTTGGCCACAAGGTCAGTGAGCTCAATCAGCATATCCGGATTAACCATCCTGGCCATCGGGATGACGTATTTTTCTGTCTGATCGAGGTAATCAGAGATCTTTTGTTCCGACTGTATGTCGCGGTGCAGGTCAGTAAGGTTGCTGATCCGGTCAGCGCACTTCAGGAGCATGGCATCATGTGATCCGCGCTCCAGGAGCCGTTGCAGGTATTCAGCCTTCGTCTCATCCTTCCTTTTTGTCACCTCCAGCACCAGTTCAACAACGGCCGTTCCGTCACTGTCAATCCACCTGATCTCGTCAATCTGCGTCTGCGGCATCTCTTCCAGCAGGTCATGCAGCAGCGAGGCCTTCAGCAGAACGCTGTTAGTGTAGAACTTATAATCAAGCAGGATTCCGAGGGTTGAGAAGCAATGCCTGAACTGGTTGCCGCCAACCGCCCTCTGCACGCTGATAAGCGCGGTGGCCTTCAGTATGTAAGGCGCAAGCACCAGATTCTTTAATGTCTCAAGGGCAGTCATGGGTACAGGTTAAAAGGTTAAAATTAAAGATTCCCCGGCAATTTTGCGGTTATGACATCATACTAATTATGAACAGCATCTCCTCGTTATGAACGGCCTGTGAACGTAGCAGCGCCGGAACAAAAAGGAGGACAGTTGTGAACATTATGACCTATATTTGCATTTCTGTGAGCGAAGGGAGTGAAAGATGTCGGACAAGTCAACTAAGAAGGCGGGCTCAGGATTGAAGGAGCTGGCAAAGCTTTACAGGTTTCTGAGACCCTATCGTGGCAGGTTCGCACTGGGTCTCTTCTTCCTGCTTCTTTCCACATCTGCAAGCCTCATGTTTCCCCGTCTGCTTGGGGAGATGGTTGATCAGGCCAATTCGGGAGGCATGACACGGGAGATCACCCGCACAGGACTCATACTTCTCGCAATCCTCATCGCGCAGGCGCTGTTTGCCTATACACGCACCAGGCTCTTCGTGGTAGTCACCGAGAGAACGCTGGCCTCGATACGGCAGCATATCTACAACCACCTCATACGGCTGCCGATGTCATTTTTCTCCTCCAGAAGGGTGGGTGAACTCAACAGCCGGATATCATCTGACATCTCCCTGTTGCAGGACAGCCTTACAAATACAC
>JAEYZD010000119.1 GCA_023430725.1 Bacteroidota bacterium
ACCTTCAGGGCTATGACCGCTCTGAGTATGCATACAAGGTGGCACGCGACTGGGGGGTAGGGCAGGGCGACTTCAACAACGGGCTGCTGGTCCTGGTTAAGCCCAAGAGCGGCTCATCAAACGGACAGGTGTTCATTGCCACAGGTTACGGCCTCGAGGGGGCGATACCTGATATCGCATGTGCTGATATAATTGACAGGGAGATCATACCCCGGTTCAGGGAGAATGATTATTACGGAGGCATTGATGCCGGAACCAATGTGCTAATGTCACTTGCTGCCGGTGAGTACAGCTATGATAACTACGCCGGAGGTGCATCATCGGGGTCGATACCTGGAGTCATCATCTTCCTGATGATACTCATCTTCATATTCATAATCTCTGCCGGCAGCTCCAATAACAAGCACCTGAGGCGGACCGGATCATCGAACCTGCCGCTGTGGCTTCTATTGAGCATGATGGGAGGAGGTAAATCGCACGGGGGCAGCTGGGGAGGATTCTCCGGCGGCAGCGGTGGCGGAGGCTTCAGCGGTGGCGGTGGCGGCGGTTTCGGCGGTTTCGGCGGCGGTGGCTTTGGCGGCGGCGGTGCAGGGGGAAGCTGGTAGATTTGCGATTTGCGAATTGCGATTTAGGATTTAGGATTTTTTGATTTTCAGATAGTTTTGGATTAACTTTCAGTTTCATAATTACGTGGAATAATTATGGGACTGAAGGAACAAATGCAACTTCGTACCAGGAACCTGGCATTGGATATAATATCGCTTTGCGGTCAGCTTCCCGGGAAGATGGCAAATAATATCGTTTGCCGCCAGTTAATCAGAGCTTCCTGCTCCGTAGGAGCGAACTATCGGGCAGTCAGCCGGGCAAAATCGACAGCTGATTTCATAAATAAACTCCATATAGTTGAAGAAGAGGCCGATGAGTCCATATTTTGGTTGGAATTACTGCAGGAGATTGAACCATCATACAAAGATTCAATTACATCATTCATTTCAGAAATGAATGAAATCCTGTCAATAGTTGTTGCTGCAAGGAAAACTGCCAAAAACAAACTTACCAGCCAAAAATCCTAAACGAAACCCATAAATCGCAAATCGCAAATCGCACATCACAAATCGCACATCGCAAATCGCAAATCGCACATCGCAAATCCCCTAGTCTCTTCCTGAGACATAGTTTCTCCACTTCTCAATGACCGCAACCATGTCCGGTGGGATGGGCGATTCAAAGGAGAGTCTTTTGCCGGTTACCGGATGGTCAAATGAGAGGGTGCGGGCATGAAGCGCCTGGCGGGGGAGCATCTCGAAGCAGTTTCGTACGAACTGCTGGTATTTCGTGAATGTGGTGCCTTTAAGTATACGCTGGCCGCCGTACTCCTCGTCGTTGAAGAGAGGGTGCCCCTTCCATGCCATATGCACCCTGATCTGGTGCGTACGGCCGGTCTCCAGGCGGCACTCCACAAGGGAGACATACCCCAAAGGTTCAATAATCCTGTAGTGAGTTACTGCATGTTTCCCCTGGCTTCCGTCATGGAAGACCTGCATGATCTTGCGGTCACGTATATTACGGCCCACATGCCCGGTTATTGTGCCTTCAGCCGGCTCCGGAGTGCCCCAGACAAGTGCAGTATAGAGTCTGCCGGTTGTGCGGTTGAAGAACTGCCTTGCCAGCTTGTTATGGGCGTACTCGTTCTTTGCCACCACAAGCAGTCCCGATGTGTTTTTGTCAATCCGGTGCACCAGTCCCGGCCGCAGCTCCCCGGTGTTGAAGAGGGGCAGGTCGCGGAAGTGATACATAAGGGCATTCATCAGGGTGCCTGAGTAGTTACCATAAGCGGGATGGACGACCATTCCGGCAGCCTTGTCAACGACTATCAGGTCATCATCTTCGTACACCACGCTGACAGGCAGATCCTGTGGGATGAGTTCTATCTCGCGGGGCGGGTTGGGAAGGAGTATCTGAATGATATCCAGTGGTTTGACCCGGTAGTTGGGTTTGACCGGAGACTCGTTGACCAGGATGTTTCCGGCCTGGGCTGCGGCCTGTACCCTTGTACGGGAGACGTTCTCGATGCGGGCCGAGAGGTATTTGTCGATACGAAGCATTGACTGCCCGGGGTCCACCACGTACCGGTAATGCTCAAATAGCTCAGTCTCTGTCTCCGGATCAGACTCCGGTATCGTATTTGGCTCCTGATCAGGGTTTTTGTCCCGGATGCCGGAGATTTCCTCTTCAGTCATGCTTGATTTCAGTTTACTTTTATGACGCGCAACAGCGAAAGCGGACGTCCGTCAGTGCTCTTCACCAGCAGAATGTAACTGCCGGAGGCCAGACGGCTCAGGTCCGGATTTTCCGTCCTGTCAAGTGTCATTACCACGGCGCCGGTGACGGATATCACGTCGATCACGAATTCATCCGGTGCATCATCTGAGGGAATGATTGTAACATAACCGTCAGTGGGATTGGGATATAGAGAGTAGAGATCATTGATCAGGGTGCCGTTATCCGACGAAGTCTGGGTCCCGCTGCCCTTCATCACGGGGCGCATCATAACAGTGCCCGGCACCTGGCTTTGCTGCCAGTTGCCGCTCAGTGAAAAATACTGTCTTCCGTCATTGGGTGTGTTGAGATCGAGACCTGCGTTGAGGAATGCTTCGGTCTCCTGTCTCCATCCAATCCAGAATGCATCTGTAACCCTGACGGGTTTCTCAAATGAGTAATATTGAAAGCCGTTCAGTCCTGTCCCCTGGGCTGCCACCGGGCCTTCGCTGCTCCCAAGCAATACCCCGGGCCGGCCGTTGTCGTCAGCCCAGACCATAATCTCAAATCCCTGACGGTTGGCGTTTTCATAGGCATCATTGAAACAGATCCTGATGCCTGTGACCGAGTCAGGAATGAATGACCTGAACCTGAGGGCTGCCATGGCGTTGCGTGATCCCTGTCCGTTGATGCCGTAACCCGCTTCAGCTGTGCCGTCATCAATGGCGAAGTAATCAGAGAATCGTTGTATATATTTCAGTGTGTCGTTCTGTTTGGGATCGAAATCATCGGTGATAAGTGAAAGCGTCACAATGAATTGTGCCGTGTCCGGCGAGGAGGCTGTATTATACGTATAGAGGAGTGGTGCCTCGTAGGTTACGTCTGTAAGCGGGGCGGCGTTTGACGCACCGGCGTCGAAATCGCGTACAACCGCATTGTTTGACATGTCCCTGATCGTGACGTGCCTTGTGACATTGCGTACTATTGTGTCGTTATTGCGGTAGTTGATTACGGACACCGGGCTCATTGCAGAGAGGTATGCCTGCCTGAAGTGGCGCCACGGCATAGCCTCGTAATCTTTTACAAGGGACCGCAGGGGAAGTGTCATTGTCACATCGTGGATGACAGTATCATGCACTGAACGTCCCTTGTCAAGCAGGATATGGTCAAGGTTCCACAGGTCTGCGTTACCTGCCTGCGACGGTTCGGAGAGCACTCCGGCCAGAGAGGCATACCCTGTGAACATGAATCGGAATCCGGTCAGCAGGAATCTGGGATCGGTAATGGGAAGGATCACTGTGCGAAAGCCGTCAGTGGCTTCTCCTGTGGCCTGCCAGATGCTGTACCACTTCTCCTCGGCAGGTGCCCAGAAACTGAGTGTCAGGCTGTCGCCTGCCTCAGGAAGGTCTGATATGCCGCCTGCCTCATAGAGAAAGCTGAGAAAGATGCTGTCCGCTGGCTGAAATGCGAGGTCAATTGCCCGGGAGGTGAGACGGTCAGCAGCAAATATTGCCTGTGAAGCGCCATCGTAAAGGAGACCGTTCTGATCAAGGCAGTCGAAGGTGGCTATGCCTGCCGAGGGTTGCCGGTCAGAGAATGTGTTATTGATATATACCTGTATATCAGACCATCGTGCTGTTGACGGATAGAGGGCCACGTCAGAGAAATCGTCACTGAATGGTATTGCCACAGGCTCCTCCGCCGTACCGGCCTTGAGGTGAGTCCGCTGTAGTGCGGAGCCTCCGAGCTGCCTGTTTGAAAGCAGTCCTGTAACAACCTCCTGTGCTGAGGCATTGATTGTAACCAGCGCGGCAAGAAGCAGATATGTGGCCTTCAGTATCTTCATTGTCAAAGAGATGGTGCGATTACCGGCGGTCCGGATTCATCTTCAGTCATAAGGGTATCAGCCAGGGCGTTTTCGTCAGGGATCCTGAGGCTGTCAGTTGTAAGCCAGATATAAACTGCCGAGCCGAGCTGCACAGTTGCATCGCGGCGGTAATCGGGATTCTGCTTATAGACGAAGGCCCTGAGAGAGTCATCTGTTGTGAGTACGGTACCGTCAAATACGTATGCACCAAGGTTGAGTGATGCACCAAGGATCTCGTTCCTTGCCTGTTCGAGGGTGCTGCCGGTCAGCCTTGGCAGACCGGTACGCTGGCTGCTCAGTCCGCGTCCGAGGACAAGGTCAACAACCATCCCTTTCTGGACGGAGTCGCCGGGCGAGACCTCGCGTCCGTGAATTGTCTGCTTCAGAACAAAATCAACAGTCAGGTCAGGGACATAGTTGAGCTGTCCGACCTGCAGGCCGGCAGTCTCTATGATAGACAGTGCCTGGCGTCTGGGAAGTCCGACGAGGTCAGGGACTGAAACCATCTCGGGATTAAATGCATTTATAGTGGCTTTAATAGTGCGTCCTTTCTTGACACGGTGGCCCGGAAGCGGTATCTGCTCTGCGATGCATCCGCGAGGCACAACAGTCGTATAGACAGAGTCAATGACCTGCAGTTTCATCCTGTTTTTACCGGCAACATGCTGAGCTTCGTTAATGGAGAGACCCCGGATCTCAGGGGTGGGTCTCGACTGGCCGTGACGGGTGTAGATGTTCAGCCAGATTATGAGCAGAAGTATTATGGCAACGCCGATGACCATAGCCAGTCCAACCTGTTTCCAGAAGACCCGGCTTTTAAGAAATTCCTTGACGCTCATCGTGTGATGAAGTATTAGATTGTTAACGCAGCCTCAAAGATAAAATTTTATTGCGAGCGGAGGGGATTTCTACCATTCCTTCACGGTACGGTAGTTGGTATCCCTCTCCACGGGTCTGAAGCCTGCAGAGCGGATCATGGCTACCAGTTCCGTGGTTGAAAGGGAGGGATTGCTCTCATCGGAGCCTGCCATGGAGTATATCCTGGTTGTGTCATCAATTGTTCCGTCGAGATCGTCCGCACCGAAGGCAAGGCTCATAAGGGCTGCATTCTTGCCGATTGCCGGCCAGTACGCCTTCAGATGACTGAAGTTATCGAGGAATATCCTGGAGAGGGCATAATTGCGCATGTCCTCAGTCACGGGCACCTCTCCAAGTTCCGACATGTGGTTGTTTTCACGCCTGAACTTCAGCGGGATGAATGCGTTGAAGCCACCGGTACGGTCCTGCAGTTCCCTGAGCCTGAGCATATGGTCAATCCGCTGCATGGGGTTCTCGGCGTGTCCGTAAAGCATGGTTGCATTCGAGGTGAGGCCCAGGTTGTGTGCAGCCTCATGAATTGCGAGGTAGGTCTCGGCGTCAGCCTTCTCCGGGCATATCCTGCGTCTGAGTGCCGGATCGAAGATTTCCGCGCCGCCGCCGGGAATGGAGTCGAGGCCGTAGTCGCGCAACAGACTGATGCCGTCACTCCAGCTCATGCCTTCCTTGCGTATCATATATGCGAGTTCCACGGCTGAGAAGGCCTTGATGCTGATGTCGGGCCTTGCCTTCCTGATGGCTGCAAGCATCCGGCCGTAAAAGTGAATGTCACGCGAGGGGTGCACCCCTCCGGTGATATGTACTTCAGTGACCGGGACCCCGTCAAATCGCCTGACAATATCAAGTATTTCGTTTTCAGTCAGTTCCCAGCTTTCAGCGTCGCCTTCCGGCTTGTGGTATGAACAGAATCGGCAGTTGTAGAGGCAGATATTGGTAGGCTCGATATGGAAGTTCCGGTTAAAAAAGACGGCATCGCCGCTCTTCATCCTCTTCACTGAAGAGGCCAGGAGAGCCATCAGTGACAGGTCGGCCCTGCTGTACAGGGTGAGTGCCTCATCAGGGCTGAGGCGCCGGCCATCAAGGACGGCCAGTGCAATCTCCTTTACTTCGGCCGGGGCAGTTCTGAGGATGAGATCTCTCATAGCGGGAAATATCTGTAAATTTAACTGTCAGTGTTTTAACAGAAATAAAAAACCGCCTTAATTGTTCATTAAGACGGCAGTTTTATTGTCTGTCAGCCTATCAGTCCTTGTGACCAAGCTCGTCGGAAACGGTCAGTTTCTTTCTTCCTTTGGCCCTGCGGGCGGCCAGAACGCGCCTGCCGTTGGGAGTTGACATTCTCTTCCTGAAGCCGTGAGTGTTTGTCCTTTTCTTTCTCGATGGCTGAAATGTCCTTTTCATCTGTTCCTGTATTTCGTTGTTTACTACCCTTTTTTGAGACTGCAAAGGTAGCTTTTTTTTCAAAAAAAGAATGATTCAGCTCTTTTTTTTTAATCAGCCGGAGGCGCTGGCCTCATTAATCACCGCCAGCGGGGCCCGCAGCCGGAAAGATTTTCCTCTCAGCCAGGCCCACAGCCGGAAATATTTTCTACCCAGCCAGGCCCACAGCCGGAAATATTTTCCACTCAGCGGGGCAGCCAGATTATCTTTTTAGTCACGAAGAAAGGTTCCTCAAAATATGTGCTGATTGACGTCACCTCTGCAGTTTTTCTGTAGGGGGCAAGCTCCTCCTCAAGATCGCCCCCCTTGAGGAGAATCCAGCCATTCTTCTTCACATTGAATGATTTTGACGCGACAAGGTGCCTGGTGAGCCTTATGAACTCAGCAGTCTCAGTCACAGCCCTCCCGATGATGAAGTCATAACTTCCCTTAAGGTTTTCGGAGCGGGCAACGATTGACCGGACATTTGTCAGTCCGGTTTCAGAGACAATTGCATCAACCACCTTAATCTTTTTTGCGATTGAATCTACAAGTGTGAAGTGTACCTCAGGGAAGAGGATTGCCAGCGGAATGCCGGGAAGGCCGCCTCCGGTTCCCACGTCAATTACCCTGGTCCCCGGGAGGAAGCTGATAAACCGTGCAATTGCCAGCGAGTGATGCAGGTGATTCACCTCAAAGTTTTCGATATCCTTTCTGGAGACGACATTAATGCGCTCATTCCATTCCCGGTACAGGGCAGGCAGCATTTCAAACCGATGCCTCTGTACAGGGGAAACAGCCGGAAAGTATTTTTCGGCTAAAGTGGTCAAATTCCGCTGGATTTGCTTTGGACCATATTCAGGATGAGCACTTTAGCCCTGAACAGCCTGGCTTTTACGGTGCCAATCGGAAGACTCAGTTCACTGGCTATCTCCTCGTAGGAGTAGTCCTCGAAGTAGCGGAGTTCGATAAGCCTGCGATACCTGGGCTTGAGTGTCTTGACAATCCTGTTGAGCGAGGCAGCTGTCTCCCTGTTGATCATCAGCTCGTCAGGGGCAATCATGTCTGAGGCTACAGTAGCCTCTACCTCGTCCTCTTCGCCTTCGTCCTGATCGAACGGCCTGGGACTCTGGCTTTTGCGCCGCATGAAGTCGATGCAGTTGTTTGTCGCTATGCGGAAGAGCCATGTGCTGAAGGCGTGTGACGGGACGTATTTGGCAAGGTTATGAAAGGCCTTGCCGAATGCTTCGATTGTCAGGTCTTCAGCGTCGGAAGGATTGCTGATCATCCTGAGCATCACGTAGTAGACTGAGTCGCGGTATCTGTTGAGCAGCTCGGCGTAAGCCCTGCTGTCGCCGTTCAGGGCGCGTTCGATGACCTTGAGGTCATGCTGGGCCTTGTCAGATAGTCCGCTTTCTACTTCCATGTATCCTTCTTCTTTCTCCTGGATGACAGGTAAAGGAATGCCGTTAAGAACGGCGCCAAGATATCAAAAAAGAGCGAAATATACCACAACTGACCTTCATTGAATGTGCCGGCGGCCTTTCGCAGAATCACCGCCCGCATGATGAACCGGGAGAGGGCCAGGAAGAGGACCACGGGCCAGGATGCAAGCATGATCAGCATGGTTATTGCCAGGCCGTACCATGTCACTCTTGAGAGTGGCTCGAGGATGAGCCTGAATTTGTCACCAGATCTGTAATAGTTGGAGGCT
The DNA here is from genome assembly GCA_023430725.1 of Bacteroidota bacterium. Lineage (GTDB taxonomy): Bacteria > Bacteroidota > Bacteroidia > Bacteroidales > VadinHA17 > SR-FBR-E99. Next base: position 8,136 of record JAEYZD010000119.1, read on the forward strand.
GTCAGGTGTCTGCGCTTCTGCTTGATCCATTCACCTGTGGTTTTGCTTGCCACGGAGAGGGTGAATGACTCGTGGGAGAGCATCAGGCTGCAGTTGTCAGGGGTGCTGGTGCGGTTTACGAAAAGGTCATCATCGCCTGACATGATGTGATTGTGCGGGCCGAAGCCTCCGTTGGCGAAGAAGAAGCTCCGCCGGTAGGCAAGGTTGCGCCCGACACCCATATATGGTTTTCCTGCCATCGTCATCCCGAAGTACTGCATGGCAGTGAACATAGTCTCATAGCGAATGTAACTGTTCAGGAGACCTGCTTCCGGCATGTATGCCCCGTAACCGAGGATTATGTCGGTCTTCTCCCGTGAGGAGGCTGCTGCCACTTCGCGCAGCCAGGAGGCTGATGCCGGCTTGCAGTCGGCGTCAGTGAAGACAAGCAGGTCGTTTTTCGCAGCCTTGATGCCTATCAGCATTGCCAGCTTCTTGGTGTGGGTGAAGCCCGGATCCTTCTGTATCATGGATACCTTCAGGTGAGGGAACTGATTCATCAGTGAGCCCAGCACGTCAAATGTATTGTCTTCGGAACAGTCATTAACCACAACCACCTCGAAGGAGGGGTAGTCCTGTTTCAGTACATCGGGCAGGAAGCGTGAGAGGTTCTCCGCCTCGTTGCGGGCGCAGATTATCACGGAAAGAGGAGGAAGGCCTGTCTGTGCGCCTGCCCCGGCCGGCTTCGCAAAGGCTGCCCTGCGATAGTATCCGAGCCAGTACCATGCCTGGATGATAAGCATTGCAGTGAGCAGCGCAAGCAGGATAATATGCGTCGTATCAGTTGAAAGGATCATGAGAAGTGATATTGTGCGCAGCAATATTATAAAGAATTAAAAAACACTTGAAAGAATCTTTTCAACAATCAGGGATCACTTTTTTCAAATTGCCAACCGCCTGTTCAAAATCAGGTTGAGAAAGCTTACTTTTGTGACCATCAGTAAAAGGAAGATGTTCAGCCTGCAGAAGAAAGACGGAGCCACAGCGGCCAGGGCAGGTGTCCTGCGCACCGCTCACGGCGAGATACAAACGCCTGTCTTCATGCCTGTTGGCACCGGCGCCACCGTCAAAGGTGTATTCCATCGTGATCTTAAGAGGGAGATCGATGCGCCTGTGATCCTTGCAAACACCTATCATCTCTACCTGCGCCCCGGAACGGAAATCATCAAAAAGGCCGGCGGCGTGCACCGGTTCATGTCATGGGACCGGGCGGTGCTGACCGACAGCGGGGGTTACCAGGTTTTCTCCCTCGCCGCCAACAGGAAGCTGACGGAGGAAGGGGCGATATTCAGGTCACACATAGACGGCTCAAAGCATCTCTTCACCCCGGAGGGTGTCATTGACATACAACGGGTCATAGGGGCCGATATAATCATGGCTTTTGACGAATGCGCCCCTTATCCCTGTGATCACGCCTACGCGAAGAATTCGATGGAACTTACCCACCGGTGGCTCGACAGATGCGTTGCACAGATGGGACGCACCGAACCCATCTACGGGACGGAGCAGATGCTCTTCCCGATAGTGCAGGGATCGGTTTACGGCGATCTCCGGAAAATATCAGCAGAGAAATGCGCCGCCAGCGGGATGCCTGGAAATGCAATCGGCGGTCTCTCGGTGGGCGAACCCGCTGAACAGATGTACGAGATGATCGAAACAGTGAATGAGATCCTCCCTGAGGATAAGCCCAGGTATCTCATGGGGGTGGGTACGCCTGCGAACCTCCTCGAGGGCATTGCGCGGGGTATTGACATGTTCGACTGTGTCATGCCCACACGCAACGGACGCAACGGTATGATGTTCACAAGTGAGGGCACAATCAATATAAGGAACCAGCGCTGGGCAGACGACTTCTCACCAATTGACGCAAGCTCTCACTCAGAGATAAGCAGGACATATTCAAAGGCATACCTGCGTCACCTGGTGATCTCGGGAGAGATGCTCGGGGCACAGATAGCTACAATACACAACCTGGCATTTTATTTGAGCCTGGTCAGGGAAGCAAGGGCACGGATACTTGACGGTACATTCGGACCATGGAAGGAAGAGACAGTTCGCAGAATATCAGAAAGGGTCTGAAGAAGCTTGCCCCGGGCATACTTGACTGGTACATCATCAGGCAGTTCCTCGGGACATTCGTCTTTTCACTTGTGCTCATACTGGGCATCGCGGTGATATTCGACTTCTCGGAAAAGATTGATGACTTCATCCAGAAACAGGCACCGCTGAAGGCAATTGTTTTCGATTATTACCTGAATTTCATCCCCTACTTCGCCACCCTGTTCGCCCCGATGTTCGTATTCATATCGGTGATCTTCTTCACTTCGCGGATGGCGGTAAACACCGAGATAATCGCCATGCTCAACAGCGGGATGAGCTTCAGGCGCCTGCTTCTGCCATATTTGATTTCCGCTGCCTTCATCGCTTTATGCGCATTTCTCCTTCAGAATTATGTCCTGCCTCATTCAAACATCGCGCGGCTCGATTTTGAGGAGAAATACTACAGGAGCTCCGATTTCAGACGCGTTAACGTCTCTTCGGTTCACAGGCAGGTGTACCCCAATGTCTACATTTACATGGAGCAGTACAACAAGATCTCGCAGAGCGGAAGAAATTTCAGCATGGAGAAATTCAACGACAAGGGGATGCTTGAGTCGAAGATGACCGCCAACATGATCAGGTGGGACACCACCACAAATAAATGGGGCGCATGGTGGTACTATATCAGGGAGACAGACAGCATTGGCGAACGGATAACCTCAGGGCGCAGGATTGACACTGTGCTGAACGTGGGACCTGACGACTTCACCCGGGCGCCGGAATTTGTACATACAATGACACGGCGCGAGCTGAAGGACTATATTGATGTGCTGAAGTCACAGGGCTCTGACGAGATAAAGCTCTACCTCAACGAGAAGCACCGGCGCAATTCATCGCCGTTTGCATTCTTCATCCTGACACTGATAGGGGTGTCGCTATCCTCGCGCAAGATCAAGGGAGGGATCGGCATGCAAATAGGTCTCGGACTGATGCTCACATTCTCATACATACTGTTCATGCAGTTCTCCTCGCAATTCTCCCTGAAAGGAGACCTGAATCCGGCGCTGGCGATGTGGATTCCCAACATAATATACACCTTCATTGCGGCAGGGGTCTACTACACCGCTCCGAAATAGCACATTTCCGATCATATTGTGCATAATTGAATTTTGTATAAATTGCCGTGCTTTTTAAAAAGAGAGAAGAGACGGTAAAAAACAGGACTAATCATGGCATTGGAAAAGAAGATACGCGAACTGAAGGAAAAGCGTGAAAAGATGCTCCTCGGAGGCGGGGAGGAGGCCATCGTGAAGCAGAAGGCGATGGGCAAGAACACTGCCCGTGAGCGCATTATGGCCATCCTTGATCCGGGCACATTCAACGAGTACGACATGTTCGTTGAGCATGATGCGCGCGATTTCGGGATGGATAAAAAGAATCTGCCCAGTGACGGCGTGGTGATAGGCACCGGCACCGTTCACGGCAACCCTGTGGCGATTTTTGCGCAGGATTTCACTGTTGCTGGGGGCTCGCTGGGGCTGATGCACTCGCGCAAGATCACAAAAATCATGGATCATGCCCTCCAGATGAGAATACCCCTTATAGGTATCAATGACTCCGGCGGTGCACGCATCCAGGAGGGGGTCAATTCACTGGCGGGTTACGGTGAGATTTTCTTCAGGAATACAATTTCAAGTGGTGTCATACCGCAGATCTCGGTGATACTGGGTCCCTGCGCCGGAGGAGCAGTCTATTCCCCGGCCCTGACCGATTTCGTGTTTGTAGTTGACAACATATCAAAGATGTTCATCACCGGTCCCGAGGTTATCAAGACGGTTCTCGGCGAGGAGATCTCCATGGAAGCTCTCGGTGGCGCCCGCGTTCACTGCGAGACAACAGGCAACGCCCATTTCTTTGCCTCCTCCGAGGAGGAGTGTTTCAGCCAGATAAAGAGACTCATATCCTTCATTCCCAGGAATAACGAGATCAAGGCCGCAGCAACTGAGCCGCAGCCGCCCGAGGCGGGTTATGACATTGAAAAGATTGTCCCGGGTGACCCGACGCTCCCCTACGATGTCCGCGAGGTGATCAGGGCCATAGCTGACAGCAGTGATTTCTTCGAGATACAGGAGATGTATGCCCGCAATATGGTCATCGGTTTCGGGCGCATGGGCGGCCGCACCGTCGGGTTCGTGGCCAACCAGCCGCTTGAGATGGCCGGCGTGCTCGACGTTGATTCGTCGGACAAGGCCGCACGGTTCATCAGGTACTGTGACGCGTTCAATATCCCGCTTATCACCCTTGTTGACCTGCCGGGTTACCTGCCGGGTGTGGACCAGGAGCATGCCGGTGTGATCCGTCACGGCGCCAAGGTTCTTTACGCTTACAGCGAAGCGACAGTTCCGAAACTGACGGTTATTCTGAGGAAGGCTTACGGCGGAGGCTACATCGCGATGAGTTCCCGTCACCTGCGTGCCGACTTCGTTTTTGCATGGCCCACGGCTGAGATAGCAGTGATGGGCCCGGAGGGGGCTGCAAACACCATCTTCCGAAAGGAGATAACCTCAGCCGCCAATCCTGATGAGATGCGTCGCCAGAAGGTTGACGAGTACAGGGAGAAATTTGCAAATCCGTACGTTGCCGCATCCCGCGGGTATGTAGATGCGGTGATCGAGCCGTCTGAGACACGCAGGCTGTTGCTGCACGGGCTTGAGGTATCGGATAACAAGGTGATACAGATGCCCTGGAAGAAGCACGGGATTCCGCCTTTCTGATCAGACC
>JAEYZD010000146.1 GCA_023430725.1 Bacteroidota bacterium
AGCGAGATAGGCCTCAGGTGCAATCCCACCAGCTTCTGAACATACTTCATCCTGTCGTTAAGCGGAAGCTTCAGCCTTTTGAATATCTCAGGAACCATTTTGGCTCCAAGGAACTCATGGCCGTGGAAAGTCCATCCGGTGCCGGGAACAAACTTCTTGGTGGCAGGCTTGGCCACGTCATGCAGGAGCGCCGCCCAGCGCAGCCAGAGGTCGTCACTCCTGGATGCCAGGTTATCAAGAACCTTAAGTGTATGATGGAAATTATCCTTATGCCCTTTCCCTTCCTTGTCCTCAACCCCTTTGAGCCTGGCAATCTCAGGCAGGATAAGATTCAGCAGCCCGGTCTGCTCCAGCAGGAAAAATCCGATTGAAGGGGTTGAGGTTGCCATAATCTTGTTCAGCTCGGTGGTTATTCGTTCGGCAGACACTATCTTGATTCTCTCTGCATTGCGAGCAACAGATGCAAGCGTATCGTCAGAGATCCGGAAACCAAGCTGCGCGGCAAACCTGACAGCCCTCATCATCCTGAGCGGGTCGTCGCTGAAGGTTGTATCCGGGTCAAGCGGGGTCCGTATGATGCCGTTTCGGATATCTTCAATACCTCCGAACGGGTCCAGCACCTCGCCGGGGTTATCACTGTTCAGGCTGATGGCAAGTGCATTGATTGTGAAATCGCGCCGGTTCTGGTCATCAACGAGGGTTCCGGGAATGACGGACGGTTTTCGAGAGTCTTCGGAATAGGACTCCTTCCTTGCGCCAACGAATTCAATGTCAATGTTCTGGTACCTGAACATGGCAGTCCCGAAGGTCTTGAATACGGTCACCTTTATGTCGCGGCTGATCTCGCGGGCCACCGCACGGGCCATGGCAGGACCGTCGCCGATAACAACAATGTCAATATCCTTCTCCGGATGAAGCCTTCCCATGATATGATCACGGACAAAGCCACCGATGACATATGCCTCCACATGCTCTCTGTCAGCCACCCGGGCCACTATCTCAAAAATCCTGTCATCAGGGAATATCTTCATTATAAGTATGACATTTTAGCCGAAACCGGTGACAAAATTACAATTTATAGCCTAACTTGAAGAAAAATTGCATCCTGCAGAGCATCGGCACACCTATTGATAAAGCTGAACATAACCCGTAAAAATCTGTTAAACAATTAAAACAATAAATATGGCAGAACATTTGACAAAAGATACTTTTCTTGAGAAAGTATTCAATTATGAAGCAAGCAAAGAGTGGAAATACAGCGGAGACAAGCCCTGTATAATTGATTTTTATGCCGACTGGTGCGGGCCATGCAAGATGGTTGCGCCGATCCTCGAGGAACTCTCAAAGGAGTACGAAGGCAAATTGTATGTCTATAAAATTGATACTGAAGCAGAACAGGAGCTTGCATCGGTGTTCGGCATAAAGAGTATTCCCTCGCTGCTGTTTGTTCCCATGGAGGGTCAGCCCCAGATGGCGATGGGTGCTTTGCCTAAGGAAGTATTTGAAAAAGCCTTCAAGGATATATTTGGAATAGAAAAAAACTGAATTGTTGAAAAATATTTAAGTTTTTTTGCGCTTTTACAAAACAATGACGTAACTTAAGCGTTATAATTAGCGAAGGTAGTTTTCTAACAGAAGAGTTAGTTTTCTGGAATTTAGGTTAGGGTTTCGAGTTGAAGGTTGTTTCGAAAGAGACAACCTTCCTTGATTTTATGACGTTACCGGTTATTGGCTGTTTCGGTCTGCTACAGACCGTTACGGAGGTCACTTGAGATCTTCCATGATACCGTCGATTTTCTCGCCTGTTTCGCGAAGGCGGCGACGGCAGATTTTTATCAGTTCGGCAGCCTTCTTGACATCTTCAGAGAGTCTGTCGATATCCGGCTCCCCCTCTTCGATATTTTTAAGTATCTGTTCAATCCCTTTCAGGGCTTCGTTGAACCCGATCTCTTTCTTAGCCATGGTTATCTTTTTTTTGTGATTTTTTCAACTTTGCTGCTTGCCGTTCCCTCGGCAAAATGGGTTTTGATTGTATCTCCCGGTTCGAGGTCGGCTGCTGACTGAATGATTATACCGTTCCTGGAGGTGAGAGTGAATCCCCTTTTAAGTACGCCGGAGGGATCGAGGTGACGCAGCGAGTCTTCGACCCTGTCTGTTGACTCCTTCGCTTTGCGGATAACCCCGATAGCCGCCCTGCGCAGGTTTTCCGTGTGATATGCCAGCTTCTCCTGTTTTACTCTTACGATGAGCCTGGCAGTAGCAGCTGTTCTGTTCTGAAGCGACGAGAGGTGTTCACCTGCTGCATCCAGTGCGCCGGTCACGGATGATGCAAGTGTCTCAGCCATACCGATGATCCTGTTCTCGCAATCGAGTGTTCGCTCCGTTATGAAACCGGCTACAGCTGTGGGTGTTTTCAGTGCCCGCCATGCCGCCATGTCAGTGACTGACTGGTCCTTCTCGTGCCCTATGCCGGTAAGTACTGGCAGAGGGAACTGGGTCACATGAAAGGCGATCTCATAGCTGTCAAACCAGCTCAGGTCGGTTGTGGAGCCGCCACCCCGGATGATGGCCACCACATCAAATCTGCCGGGCTCTTCAGCAATCCTGTCGAGCGCTTCGGTGACCGATGCGGCGGTTGTCTCACCCTGCATGACGGCCTCAAATAGAACAGGCCGGAAGACGTACCCGTACGGATTGTTTAAAAGTTGATTTATGAAATCCTGGTATCCGGCAGCCTTTGATGAAGAGACCACTGCTATGTTCCGGGGGTAGGGAGTCAGCGGCACTCCCCTGTTCATTGTAAGGACCCCTTCGGCTGTCAGTCTCCTGATGATTGCCTCGCGGCGAAGGGCCATATCGCCGGCAGTATAAGCCGGGTCAATTTCGGATATGTTAAGGCTGAGTCCGTAGAGCTCATGGTATTCCACCGTAGCCCTGAACAGGATTGTGATGCCGGCCCTGAGGGGTATCCCGGTGCTGGCGTTGAAGAAGGTGCTGAGTGATCTGTACTTTGAGGCCCAGATTGTGGCCCTGGCCCTGGCGGTGACGCGTCCCCCGGGGGTGTCGCTGCCTGTAAGCTCGAGGTAGCAGTGGCCCGCGCTCTGGACCTTCATCTCGGCAATCTCCGCAATGACCCAGAATGAGCCTGGAAGGGCCTCGTATATCTTGTCGCGGATCAGTTCCTGAAGTTCAGTCAGTGATATGCTTCCTTCCCTTGTCATTTGCCTGTGGGGATCATCTTATATCTTTTTTCCATGTATTGATATGCTACCTCGCCCGCTCATCTGCTGATCCGGATCATCTTGAATCTCTTTTCGCCCTGCGCTGTTTTTACACTTACTATGTACAGTCCCTGTCCCAGGTGCCCCAATCCTTCCATTCTGAAGGAGCGTGCAATGTATACGGGAAAATTTCTTTCTGTCATTTTCATGCCGCTGGCGCCGGTGAGGGTGACGGTGAGGAATTCAGGCGGTTCATGAAACCAGAATACTATCTCATCTGTAAAGGGGTTTGGCCCGGCAGTCACGGTTACTTCTGGCCTGTATACATGTGTTTCCTCGAGCAGTCTGAGTGCCTTGATGAAATCCGGTATCCCGTACCCGTAAAGGGAATCGGGGCGGTTAAACCTGTCGCTGCTGCGGTGCAGGACATCGATTATCTCTGCCGGGGAGGCGGCGGGCAGTGCCTGCATCAGCGAGGCGCACAGGCCGCTTATAACCGGGCATGAGAAGGAGGTGCCGCTGCCGCTGTGCCACAGCTCCGGTTCAAACTGTATCGGTATGCCCACTCCGGGGGCAACCACGTCAGGCTTGACCCGGCCGTCTGAAGAGTAGCCTGCCGAGGAGAAGTCGGAGATGGTGAGGTCCTGCCTCAGCGCACCGATGCATAGGACGCTGTCTCCGTCAGAGGGGGCGATTATGCGCAACCACTCATTGTTACGCTCGTTGCCGGCGCTGTTGACTACAAGTATACCTTTGGATGCGGCGATGTCAGCCCCCATTGTAATGAAAGGGGTGTTCCCGTCCATGTCGCTGAAGGAGTAATCGAGTGCCGGGTCGTCGAAGGTGAAGTAGCCGAGTGATGAGGTGATTATGTCAGCTCCGGCGCTGTCGGCATACTCTGCGGCAGCCACCCAGTAATCCTCTTCCACGGGATATTCTGTCTCGTCATCCTCGGTGCGCAGCAGCAGGTAGTCAGCTCCGGGAGCAGTGCCGTTGATGATTCCCGGCAGTGATCCGGCAAGGATTGAGAGTACCGATGTACCGTGAGTATGATAGTCATAAACGTGGTCAGTTCCGTCGACGAAGTTGCGGGTGGCGATGATTCCTCCCCTTTGTCTCAGGGGGGCAAGGGACTCGATTGCATCGGCGCCCTTAAAACCTGCATCAAGGACTGCAATTGTTATCTTTTTGCCGGTGAACCCCGACTGGTGGAGCAAGTGACCGTTGAGCGGAATGCGGGGGTCAAATGCATCAGGTCCGGCGCCGGGGGTTGTGATGCCGTACTTGCTGTAGCTCCTTTTGGCAGGATCAGCAGGTCGCCTGACAAGCTGGATGCTGTCAACAAAGTAATAATCTTCATATATAGCCGGATCCTTTGCTTCGGTTGTGGTAAAGAGTGCCGTGTTAAGCCATTTTGATGTGGAACGTAGACTGAAGCCGAAGCGGGAGAGGGTATATATATGCTGCCTGCTTACAGGAATGTCGCTTTCAGTAAGAAAGGGAATGCCAAGTTTTTCCCTGCGGCTGATGGCGGCAGGGGAGAGAAGCTCTTCGGGAGCGAAGTCACTTGCCGTTTGGCTTTTTTCACTGAACCATACCCTGTAAAACCACAGCTGATCATCACCGGGATAAGCAGGCTGTGCTGTCACCGGCAGGAAGCCGGCAATGATAAACAACAGGGCCGTGTGTATGATTATTGCTTTCCTCATTTAATGACTGTTCCTAAGATATCAGTCACTGCTACACTGCCCTTTTTCTTTTCGAGCTCATCGAGGAATCGTGTCTCCTGATCGGCCAGTTTCGGGTCGGCAGGCACGCCCTCCTTGTATGCTATGATCTGTTTCAGGGAGCCATCCTCGTTGAATATCATCCAGTCGCCGGTCCGGCGGTCATTCAGATATCGTCCCTCGTACTTCAGTTTGCCGTTCTGGTGGTAGTATGAGAATGGACCCTCGAGTTTCCCGGCCATAAATTCGGCCCTGAGGCATATTGATCCGCCGGGGTAATACTGCAGCCATTCTCCGCTGCGGTTTCCCATATCCCATGCTACTTTTTCCGCCAGGGTGCTGTCAGGGTAGTATTTGACCGACAGGCCGTGACGGGTATCATTGTAGTAATTCTCTTCGCTGATCAGGTATGGGGGTTGTGTTGCCGACCAGAATCTCCAGAGTCCTTCCTTTTTGCGGGCGACATATTTGCCCTCGGCAGCTTTTGTTCCGTCGCCGTAGTAAAATACGGCTGTTGCTTCGTCTTTGCCGGGTGCATATGTAAGTTCCGACAGGAGAAGCCCTTCTTCGGTATATCTCTTAAAGAGTCCCACCGGTTTGTCATCCTTGAAGGTACCCTCGTACATGATCTTTCCGTTGGGGTAGTTTTTAACCCAGGGGCCCTGTTTCTTACCGGCTGCGTCGGTCAGATTCTGTGCCATTCCATTTCCTGACATCAGTAGAAACGAAAGCAAGATTATTAGCTGTTTTCTCATGATCCTTATCTGTAGTGCAAAGATATAACCAAATTATGGGTAGTGATCGTATACGGCCCTGTGAAAAGAAAGCCGCGGCTGCTTGCGCGGCCACGGCTTCCGGTGGGAATATATATGGTGTTTACTTGACCTCCTCGAAGTCGACGTCGGTGACCTGTTCGTCGCCGCCCTTGCCTCCGGCCTGGCCGCCTGTGGGGCCTGCCTGCGGACCAGCGTCAGGACCCGCCTGCTGACCGGGGTCTCCCTGGGCCTGCTTGTACATATCCTCGGAAGCTGCCTGCCATGCCGCATTGATCTCAGCAAGGGCACGGTCAATACCTGTTACGTCCTTGTTCTTGTGAGCCTCGCGAAGCTGGCCGAGAGCATTCTCGATCCGTCCCTTCTTGTCTGCCGGGATCTTGTCACCGTACTCCTTCAGCTGCTTCTCAGTCTGGAAGATCATGCTGTCAGCGGCGTTGATCTTGTCAACCATCTCCCTTGCTGCCTTGTCGGCGGCCTCGTTGGCCTTGGCCTCGTCGCGCATGCGGCGGATCTCATCCTCGCTAAGGCCTGAAGAAGCTTCGATACGTATCCTCTGTTCCCTTCCTGTGCCCTTGTCTTTGGCCGAGACGTGAAGTATTCCGTTGGCGTCGATGTCGAATGTAACTTCGATCTGCGGGATACCGCGCGGGGCCGGCGGGATGCCGTCGAGGTGGAAGCGGCCGATGGTCTTGTTTCCCTGAGCCATTGGTCTTTCGCCCTGCAGTACATGTATCTCAACTGATGGCTGGCTGTCGCTGGCCGTGGTGAATGTTTCAGTCTTGCGTGTCGGAATCGTAGTATTTGATTCAATCAACCTCGTCATCACACCGCCCATGGTTTCAATACCCAGTGAGAGAGGGGTGACGTCAAGCAGAAGGACATCCTTCACCTCGCCGGTGAGAACACCGCCCTGGATTGCAGCTCCTACGGCAACGACCTCGTCAGGGTTGACACCCTTTGAAGGAACGCGTCCGAAGAATTTTTCAACTATCTGCTGGATGGCCGGGATACGTGTTGATCCGCCAACGAGAAGAACCTCGTCGATGTCAGAGGTCTTCATCCCTGCATCATCAAGCGCCTTCTGGCACGGTCCTATGACCGAGTTGATGAGCTTGTCAGTCAGTTTCTCAAACTGAGCGCGGGTCAGTGTCTTGACAAGGTGCTTGGGTATGCCGTTGACCGGCATTATGTACGGGAGGTTTATCTCCGTGCTGGTGGTGCTGGAGAGTTCTATCTTTGCCTTCTCTGCAGCTTCCTTCAGTCTCTGAAGAGCCATCGGGTCCTTGCGGAGGTCAATCCCTTCCTCCCTCTGGAACTCGTCAGCCAGCCAGTCGATTACCAGGTTGTCAAAGTCGTCGCCGCCAAGGTGAGTGTCACCGTTGGTTGACTTGACCTCGAACACGCCATCGCCCAGTTCAAGTATGGATATGTCGAATGTGCCGCCACCGAGGTCAAAGACAGCAATCTTGAGGTCATGTGCCTTCTTGTCGAGGCCGTAAGCCAGTGATGCTGCCGTGGGCTCATTGATTATACGCTTGACCTTGAGTCCTGCGATCTCGCCTGCCTCCTTGGTAGCCTGGCGCTGTGAGTCGTTGAAGTATGCCGGAACGGTAATGACAGCCTCAGTGACCTCCTGGCCAAGATAATCCTCAGCGGTCTTCTTCATCTTCTGAAGCACTATTGCCGAGATTTCCTGGGGAGAGTAGTTGCGGTCATCAACCTTCACCCTGGGGGTGTTGTTGTCACCGCGGATGATCTGATAAGTCAGCTTCTTCATCTCGTTTGTCACCTCGTCAAATTGCCTGCCCATGAACCGCTTGATGGATGAGACGGTCTTGGTAGGGTTGGTGATGGCCTGCCGCTTGGCGGGGTCACCTACCTTACGTTCACCGTTCTCAAGAAATGCAACCACCGAGGGGGTGGTGCGCTTGCCTTCACTGTTGGGGATGACCACGGGCTCATTGCCTTCCATCACTGAAACGCATGAGTTGGTGGTTCCCAGGTCAATACCGATAATTTTTCCCATTTTTATTCTTATTTATGCTATAAATACTTTTCTGATACCCTCCTGAGTGACAATGTTTGTGCCACAGCGCTCTGCCGGGCATTATTATGAAATAATGTCATGGTATGACTGAATGGCCGGCTGTAATCAATTTTGGGATTATGACAAAACGGCAGGTATGGCCAAAAGAATTTGCCATGATGGTAATCCACATTCTTATTTCGTAGCTTTGCGGAGACAATAAAACGCACGAAGATGTCAGTACAGAAGACGGTTAAGCTGGTCACCACACATGTGCTTTACGAGATGAAGCTCAAAGGTGAGAAGATTTCGATGCTTACGGGATATGATTATTCAATGGCCAGGATACTGGATGAGGCCGGGGTTGATATTATACTTGTGGGGGATTCGGCATCGAACGTGATGGCCGGGTTTGACACCACTCTGCCGATTACGCTTGACAACATGATCTACCATGCCGCTTCGGTTGTAAGGGGTGTTAAGAGGGCGCTTGTTGTTGTAGATATGCCTTTTGGCACCTATCAGGGCAACTCAACCGAGGCTCTTGCATCAGCAATCAGGATAATGAAGGAGACCGGCGCCAGTGCCGTGAAGATGGAAGGGGGCAGGGAGATTGTCGAATCCATTGAGCGTATCCTGTCAGCCGGTATACCCGTCATGGGTCACCTGGGGCTGACGCCGCAGTCAATTCATAAGTTCGGTACTTATGTTGTGCGTGCCCGCGATGAGGATGAAGCAAGAAAACTCAAGGAGGATGCAAAAATTATTGAGAAGGCAGGGGTCTTCGCCATCGTTCTTGAAAAGATACCTGCTGCTCTGGCAGGGGAGGTGGCTGAGTCAGTGAAGGTGCCGGTGATCGGTATCGGAGCCGGGCCGCAGGTTGACGGACAGGTGCTTGTGCTGCATGACATGCTTGGGATAAACCAGGAGTTCTCACCCCGCTTTCTGAGGAGATACCATAACCTGTACGATGAGATCAAAGGTGCGGTGCAACATTATATATCTGACGTCAGGTCAGGGGATTTTCCGAATGATAAGGAGCAGTATTAGGGGATTTGCGATTTGCGATTTGCGATTTGCGAATTGCGAAAGGGGAATTGGGAATTGCGATTTGCGGGTCCTGAGGATTGAAAAATAGAAAAAATCAAAAAAGAAGAAGTAAGTGATGCAAAACGGGAACCCGGAAATACTGTACGAGGACAATCATATTATTATTGTGAACAAGCGTTCATCAGACCTGGTGCAGGGTGACGGCACAGGTGATGAGTCACTTGACAATATTGTCAGAGGATATATCAAGGAGAAGTACAAAAAACCGGGTGATGTATTCCTTGGCGTTGTTCACCGGCTTGACAGGCCCGTCAGCGGTTGCGTTGTTTATGCCCGCACCTCGAAGGCACTGTCACGACTGAGCGAGCTCTTCCGTACCCGTGACGTAAAAAAGACATACTGGGCAATAGTCACCGACCGTCCTCCCGCCGAGGAGGGTGTGTTAAGCAACTGGCTTAAGAAGAACGAGCAGCAAAACAAGTCATACGTCTATGACAAGGAGGTTAAGGGATCGAAGCTTGCAGAGCTCTCCTATCTTGTACTGGCACGTTCGGAGAAGTATTACCTCCTGGAGGTTGACCTCCGGACCGGAAGGCATCACCAGATCAGGGCACAGCTGGCCGCTGCAAAATGTCCGATCAAGGGCGACCTCAAATACGGCGCTCCCAGGTCCAATGAGGGAGGTGGCATCTCGCTCCATTCACGCAAGGTCACCTTCATGCACCCGGTTAAGAACGAAGAGATTTCAGTTGTGGCACCGCTGCCTGAAGACAGGATATGGAAGCTCTTTTCAAACGTGTGAACACTTGCAAAAAAAAGAGAAGAGGCACCTCTGCCGCGCCTCCTCTCAACCTAACCCAAAACTAACCTAAACCAACCACCTTCCGGTGTAAAGCTCCCGGGCGGGAGCGTGAGAAACTATTACTTTTATTTCTTCATAAGTATCTTTTTAACCTCGCTGAGGATCTGGTCTGCCTCTTTTGTTTTCTCCTTCGGAGCTCTTATATGCACAACAACTCCGTCGATTGAAATGTTGTAGCTCACACCCTCTTTTTCTTCCTGCATCCTGTTCATCGGCCTCCCGGGAAAGACGCCCGGCGCTGCCATCCGGCCATGAAAATCGCCAGGGGTGCCGGCCCAGACCATCCTGCTCCCCTCGCCGGGTTTGCGGATGATTCTTTTTCCTTCCCTGGTGTCAATGATCAGATCGCCACCCTCAAACACAATGGTATCACTTTCGATAATCGTAGTATCCTTTTCAATTCCACCCTCCTGCACAGTGACCATTACCATTTTTTTCTCGACCTTTTTGGTCTCCTGTGCGGAGACTGTCACCGTGGCAAAGAAGACTGCGGCCAGAACTGCTGAAAGTGAGATGAGTGATTTTTTCATATTTTACTTTTAATGCCTGTTGGCAATACAAAAATAATCCATTAAGTCCGGGCAGGGGTTAAAGTGAGGTTAAATCTGGTTAACAAAAAGTTAAAACGGTTTTCGACATAGTTTATATGTATATTTTTGCGCCATGAACAGGCGGAAGTTCAAGGGACTTATTGTTTTGATGGTAGTTTCCATCCTGGCTATTGTCTGGGTTCAGATAACCTGGATCAGTAATTCAGTGAAATCGCAGAATGAGCAGTTCGATTTCTTTGTCATAAACAGCCTGCGAAACACGGCTCATTCAATGGAGACCAACCGGAGGATGAACTTCCTCAACGAAATGTTCATCAGGGGTTATTCAGCCCTGCCACAGGCCATTCAGAGGTCGGCGCAACCCGGAATTGAGACGGAAAGCTTCAGTATTCAGAGCAGCGTCACCTCGGATACCGATTCCGTAGAGATAATAGTTTCAACCAACGACAATCCGCCTGTCAGGATGAAGGTGACAAGGGAGGAAGCCCGCAACAGGATGGGCAACAGCATTGTAGTTGGATCAGATGAGTACATGCGCTGGATACAGCAGCAGGCTTCCGAGTTCCAGACGATGAGCAACCAGCTTGTATCCGAGATGTTCGTCTGGGAAAGGAACCGGGCGGTCAACAAGGAGGAACTGCTGCATACCCTGCAGGGAGAACTTACAGCCTCAGGGATCGACACCCCATTCGAGTTTGCACTCATCCGTGGTGACTCAATTATTGACGGGGTCTACTCCAGGGCAAGAAAGAAGGAGTTCATTGACAGTCCATACAAGGTTAATCTCTTTTCCCAGGGCCTGCTCTGGAAGGGAGAGACACTTTCGGTTGTCTTCCCCCGGAAAGCCAATTACGTGCTTGGAACTATGGGGCTCATGCTGGGCGGATTCGGGCTGTTCCTGCTGATAATCCTCGCCACCTTCGCCCTGAGCCTCTGGTTTATCATCAGGCAGAAGAAGACGTCAGAGATGCAGGCCGACTTCATAAACAACATGACCCACGAGTTTAAGACCCCTATTGCCACCATCTCGCTGGCTGCCGACACCATTGCAAACAACCGGGTGATAACCGACGAGGAGAAGGTGCGCCACTTCATCGGGATGATAAAAAAGGAGAATCTGCGCATGAACAGGCAGGTAGAGAGCATATTGCAGATAGCCACCCTCGACAAGCACGAGATGGATTTTTCCTTTGAGGAGACCGATTTGCACGAGGTTATCAGCCAGGCTATTGACACGATAGGAATACAGGTAACGGACAGGGGCGGAGTGATAAACCGGCAGCTGGGGGCCGAGAACAGTGTTATCACCGGTGACGGTGAGCACCTGCGCAACCTGGTACATAACCTCCTTGACAATGCTAACAAGTATTCCGAGGGAGCGCCTCAGATTACAGTCACTACGCGAAGCAACGGCAGCGGACTCTTTCTCGAGGTGGCTGACAAGGGGATCGGGATGAGCAAGACTGTGCAGAACCGGGTCTTTGAACGTTTTTACAGGGAGACGACCGGCAATATCCATAATGTAAAGGGATTCGGGCTTGGTTTGAACTATGTGAAGGCAATCACCGATGCCCACGGCGGCACGGTTACTGTTGAGAGCGAGCCTGGCAAGGGAAGCGTTTTTACAGTATTTTTACCATACAAGAGCGAAACAAGGTCATGAGCAAGAAGAGTGCAAAGATATTCCTGGTAGAGGATGACGTCAGCTTCGGGTCGGTCCTCAAATCATACCTTGAGATAAACGATTTTGATGTGGATCTTGTGGATGACGGTAAGATCGCGCTGGAGACCTTCCGTAAGGGTGTGTATGATCTTTGTATCCTGGACGTGATGCTTCCGCATGTGGACGGTTTCACAATCGCCTCGGAAATACGGGTAATGAATTCAGTGATACCGATCATCTTCCTTACGGCGAAGAAGCTGAAGGAAGATCTTCTGCGCGGTTACGGCGTGGGGGCTGATGATTATATTACCAAGCCGTTTGACACTGACATACTGCTGTGCAAGATCAAGGCGATAATTGCCCGCAGGGACATCCAGGAGGGGACAAAGGACATTTATGAGATCGGGAAGTATATCTTCAACTCCAAGCTGCGGACCCTTATCCTTAACGACCAGGAGCGACAGTTGTCGCCGAAGGAGGGGCAGTTGCTTGAGATGCTCGCACTTTCACCCAACGCACTTGTAAGCCGTGAGGCGGCGCTGAAAAAGATATGGGGTGCAGATGATTATTTTACAGCCCGGAGTATGGATGTCTATGTGACCAAGCTCAGGAAATATCTTGCGGATGATCCGCAGATCGTCCTGAAGAACATCCACGGCAGCGGCTTTCAGCTGGTTGTGGGGGAGAAAACCGAGGAGTAGGGGTGGCAGTCCCGGTCCTACAATACTTGATGCTCCCGACAGCCTGAAGGCTATCGGGACTGTGTCTACGAGCATCGTATCGAATCGTCGTAGACGATAAAGAATTGTAGAATGAGAACCAGAAAACAAAAATCCTCGTAGAGGATTAAGAATTGGTGTGCCGGGCATGTGATAGACCCAAAGGGTGAGGTTGATGTAAGAC